>JAFROU010000028.1 GCA_017429465.1 Candidatus Saccharimonadota bacterium | reverse complement strand
GCACCACATTACCCCACAATCAATCTCTAAGGAAGTTAGCGTAGGTCTCCGCGCTATCATCCCAGAAAAGAACATTGAAACCAAACTTGATCTTAAACGCATACCAAAAGAAGATATCCCTGCCCTGATTAAACAACTTACTTCTGAAATGCAGCTAGCAGCTGCCAATCTCGAGTTTGAACGTGCGGCCTTTTTACGTGATGAAATTGCCAAAATCAAAGGCGAACAAAACTAATTCATGGTATAATATATCAGATGGAAATTACACACGAGGATATCAAACATTTGGCTAAGCTTTCCGATTTTTCGTTGTCCGATGAAGAAATGGATTCGCTAGGTAAAGACTTAAAAAACATTATTAAATATATTTCTCAACTTGACGAGCTTGATGTTTCGGGCGTGGAGCCAACTTACCAAGTTTTTGAAATGGAAAACGTCTGGCGTGAAGATGATATCCAGCCCCAAGAAGCTGACCGCGAAGCCCTGCTCGCCTTAACTGCCGAAGAAGAAGATCATCAAATTAAAGTACCAAAGGTGTTGTAAGATGAAAACTGCGAATAAAACCGTCACTGCTACTCAACTCGTTAAAGACGCTTTAAAGAAGGCTAAACAGTTTGAAAACTACAATATATTTGTGTCCTTATGCGAAGAAGAAGCCTTAAAGCGTGCTGCTGAAATTGATGAGAAGATTAAAAAAGGCGAAGATGCTGGCCGTCTAGCTGGTGCACCATTTGTGATTAAAGACAACTTTCTCCATAAGGGCAGTATTACGACTGCTTCTGCTAAAATCCTCGAACCATTTAGAAGCCCTGTTACCGCCACCGTGGTTAAAAAGCTAGAAGCCGAAGGAGCAATTGTTATTGGCAACGCCAATCTTGATGCTTTTGCTCATGGTTCATCTACCGAAAACTCTTACTATGGTCCGACCCTAAACTCTGCCGATACTGAGCGTGTCGCCGGCGGCTCATCTGGTGGTTCAGCAGTGGCTGTAGCGCTTGATATTGTCGAATTTGCTACTGGTTCTGACACTGGTGGCTCCATCCGTCAGCCAGCCTCATTTAACGGTATCTATGGCCTTAAACCAACCTATGGTGCTACCTCTCGTTATGGCGTAGTTGCGATGGCTTCAAGTACGGATTGCATTGGTTATTTTACTAAAACTCCAGAAGATATGGACCTTTTGATGGAAATTACCGCTGGCCAAGATCCATATGATCTAACCACGCTTCCAGATTATTACAAAGACAGTAAGGGTGCCAAAAAAGACGCTGTCGTGGGTTTGATTAAAGACTTTGATAATGACGCGGTCGCACCAGAAATCCGTGCCGCTTTAAAGCAAAAAGTGGAAGATTTAAAGAAGAAAGGTTACAAAGTTGTTGAGCTAGATATGCCAACCTTGAAATACGCGCTGGCCGTGTATTATATTGTGGTCCCAGCCGAAGTTGCCTCTAACCTTTCACGTTATGATGGTATTCGCTACGGTTTCCGCTCAAAAGATTCTAAAAACCTTGATGCGCTCTTTTCTAATACCAGAAGCGAAGGCTTTATGCCAGAAAACAAACGCCGTATCATGATTGGCAACTTTGTACTTTCAAGCGGTTTTTATGACGCATACTATTTAAAAGCTCAAAAAGCTCGCACCTTGATTATTCAAGAATACGAAAAGGCTTTTCAAAAATGTGATTACATTCTGACCCCAGTTTCACCAAACCCAGCCTTTAAACTTGGCGAAAAAGTCGGTGACCCAGTTGCGATGTATCTAGAAGATGTGATGTCTACGCCAACTAACCTTGCCGGTGTGCCAGCTCTAGCTATTCCAGCCGGTAAAACCAAGACTGGTCTACCGATTGGTTTGCAGTTGATTGGCCCACGCCGTAGTGATAAAGCTCTCATTGAATTTGCAAAGGAGCTTGCCTAATGGATTGGTCAGTTGTCAGTTTATTAATTGCTATCATCGTCGTCGGGATTTTTATCTTCGTGGCGATTTTGATGACACAAAAACGTGGCTACACCTTTGATGTTGCAGAATATCAAACCGACTTTCTTTCAATTGAAAATTCACTAGTCAAAGAAAATCGCCAATCATACAACATGTGCGTGGTTGAAGCCGATAAATTGCTCGATAAAGCCCTTTGCGAAATGGGCGCATCTGGTAAGACTATGGGAGACCGCCTTAAACATACCGGAGGTAAGTTTTCACAACTTAATTCTGTTTGGCATGCGCATAAACTACGCAATCAAATTGCTCACGAGCATGGTTTTAACCTTGAATACAACCAAGCCAGGCACGCACTAGCCGTCTATAAACAAGCACTTAAAGATTTAGGAGCCATCTAATGAAGTACGAAATTACTATCGGTATTGAATGCCACGTCCAGCTTGCTACTAAAACTAAACTCTTTAGTGAAGTTGATAACGATGCGCGCGGTAAAGAACCAAATAGCTGCGTTTCGCCAGTTGATTATGCACTTCCTGGCATGTTGCCACGTCTTAACGGTGGCGCTGTGCGTTTGGCGGTTAGAGCTGGCCACGCGATGAATTCAATCATTAATGCTAAATCTCGTTTTGATCGCAAACACTATTTCTACCCAGATTCTCCGAAAGGCTATCAGATTACTCAGTTCTATCACCCAATTATTGGTGCCGGCTATATTACGTTACCAGACGGATACAAAGTTAGAATTGAACATGCCCACCTCGAGGGTGACGCCGGAAAGCTCAGCCACTTTGGCTCATATTCGTTAGTTGACCTCAATCGTGTTGATACACCACTAATTGAGATCGTTTCTATGCCAGATATGCATTCCGCCAAACAAGCACATGATTATTGTAAGGAGCTTTGGCGCGCGATGGTTTTTGCCGGTGTTACTTACGGAGATCTTTACAATGGCAATATGCGCTTTGACGTGAATATTTCACTTGCTCCAGAGGGTAGTAAAAAACTTGGTACCCGTGCTGAAATCAAAAACCTTAACTCTTTCCGTTCCGTTGAACGGGCTGTAGAGTATGAATACAAACGCCAGTCCAAGATTCTCGATAAAGGAGAAAAAGTGAAGCAGGAAACGCGCGGCTGGAATGACGCCACTGGCGAAACTACCGCTCAGCGCAGCAAGGAAGAGGCTCAGGACTACCGTTATATGCCAGAACCAGATTTGCCACCACTAAATCTTGACCCAAAAATGATTGAAGACGAAAAAGCTAATTTACCACTACTTCCAAATGACTATCGCAAGAGATTTAGCGGCACCATTCCAAACGACACGCTTGAAGTGTTGCTTGACTACCCACAGCTCATGACAAAATTAGCAGAGCTAAAAGATCAAAAAGCCGTGCAGAAAGTTGCTAACTGGTTTGCCAGCGTGTTGTTGGCTGAAGAAAATGCTAGCTTACTTAATGACGAGCTACCTTCCGCTAATCAGCTTAATGATCTTGTCGAAATGACTGAAAAGAATGAACTATCTAGTACTGGAGCCAAAGAGGTCTTTCTTAAATTCTTTGATAAAGAAATGCATTATAAAGACACCCGTGCTATTGCTAAAGAGTTGAATGTCCTACAGGAAAATGACCTAGGTGCACTTGAAGCTATCGTTGACGAGGTTCTAGCTAAACCAGAAACCCAGCAAGCTCAGGCTGATTTTAAGGCTGGTCAAGAAAAAGTAATCGGTTTCTTAGTTGGTCAAGTCATGAAAGCCAGCCAAGGTAAAGCCAATCCATCCGCCGTTCAGCAAATTTTACGTCGTAAACTGAAATAACCCCTACCCAAAACATAATTATTGTGATAAAATATAACAAGTCTATTTTTTATTGTAAAAATTAAGGAACAAATCAAGGAATACCATGGCTAATGAAGTCAAAGACCTATCAAAATTCCGCAATATCGGTATTATTGCCCATATTGATGCCGGAAAAACAACTACTTCCGAGGCGATTCTTTATCGCACCGGTCTCAAACATAAAATCGATCTAGTCAAAGGAGGTACTGGTGGTGCCGAAACTGACTGGATGGAGCAGGAAAAGGAACGTGGTATCACAATCACTTCCGCTGCTGTGACCGTCTACTGGAAAGGTCATCAAATTAACATTATCGATACCCCGGGTCACATTGACTTTACCGCCGAGGTAGAACGTTCGCTTCGCGTGCTCGATGGTGCCGTAGTGGTCTTTGACGGTAAAATGGGTGTTGAAGCTCAGTCTGAAACCGTTTGGCGCCAGGCAACAAAATATGGTGTTCCTCGCATTTGCTTTGTTAACAAAATCAATCAAATCGGCGGTGATTTTTACAAATCCCTTGATTCTATTCACAAACGTCTTTCTAAAAACGCTGTGGCAATCCACCTTCCAATTGGCTTCGAAAAAGATATCTGCGGCGTCGTCGACCTTATTGACATGAAGGCTTATACCTACAAAGATTACGCCGATCACGAACTTACCGTTGGCGAAATCCCAGCCGACATGGTAGAAAAAGCCAAGAATGCTCGTTCTATCCTCGTTGAAGAAGCCGTTCAAGCTGACGAAGAATTAATGGAAAAATACTTCAACCAAGGTGAAGAGTCTATTACCGAAGTTGAACTAAAAGCCGCTCTTAGGAAGCGCGTGCTTGCTGGTGATTTCTTCCTAGTCACTGGCGGTGATGGTCGTGGCGTGATTGTTGAGAAAGTACTTGATCTCATGACTGATTATCTACCATCCCCACTTGACCGTGACCAAGGCCAAACCGTTGGTACTGATCCAAAAACTGGTGACAACGTAGTCCGCAAGGCTGATAATAATGAGCCTCTTACCGCTCTCGCTTTCAAGATTGCCACTGATCCATTCGTCGGTAAGTTAATCTTTATTCGTGTTTATGCTGGTAAACTCAAGTCTGGTGACACCATCCTTAACGCTACTACTGGTGACCGTGAGCGCGTTGGTCGTATCGTCCGTATGTTCGCTAACGACCGTACCGATATTTCCGAGATTTGCGCTGGCGATATTGCCGCAGTAGTCGGGCTTAAGAACTGTACTACTGGTACCACTATTTGTGATCCAGCTCACCCAATCCACCTAGAATCAATCGAATTTCCAGAACCTCCAGTATCTATTGCAGTTGAGCCAAAGACCAAATCCGACCAGGAAAAGATGGGCATTGGTCTTTCTAAACTCGCCGAAGAGGACCCAACCTTCCGCGTTCACACCGATGAAGAAACCGGCCAAACTATTATTTCTGGTATGGGCGAGCTTCATCTAGAGATTATTATTGATCGTCTCAAACGCGAGCATGGCGTAGAAGCCAACACTGGCGCCCCACAAGTTGCCTATCGTGAAACTATTCGTGGTACTGCTGAAGCTCAAGGTAAGCACATTAAGCAGTCTGGTGGTCGTGGCCAGTATGGTGATGTTTGGATTAAATTTGAACCAAATGAACCAGGCAAAGGCTTTGAATTTATCGACCAGATTAAAGGCGGCGTGGTTCCACAAGAATACCGCAAACCAGTTCAACAAGGTGTAGAAGAAACCCTTAATGGCGGCGTGATTGCCGGCTACCCAGTAGTCGACGTTAAGGCTACCCTTTACGATGGTTCTTATCACGATGTCGACTCTTCCGAGCTCGCCTTCAAACTTGCTGGTTCTCTTGCTACCCGTGAAGGTATCAAGAAAGCTCGTCCAGTATTGCTTGAACCAATCATGAAGCTAGAAATTACTACCCCAGAAGAGTTTATGGGTGATGTTATTGGTGATATCAATGCTCGCCGTGGCCGTGTTGATGAGATGGAAGATTTAAACGGTGGCGCTAAACTCATTAAAGCCTTTTGTCCATTAGCTAACCTCTTTGGTTATACTTCCGATCTTCGTGGTATGTCCCAAGGCCGTGCCGCTTCTTCCATGGAGCTCTTCGACTACGAGGAAGTCCCACCTAACGTAGCTGCTGAAATTATCGAAAAACGCAACAGCAAATAACGATAAACGAAAATACCCCCTACAAGGGGGTATTTTTTGTCCTAGACAAAAATAGACAATTATGTTATAAAATATATAACTTACGGATTGTCCGTAAAATCGTACCTTAGGAGGAATAGTATGTTAAACCCAGTAGAAAACCGCGTTAAAGTATACACTTCAAATCCAAGCATAATCGAAAGACCGAAGCCCGCGCGAAAGCCAAGACCCGCAACGATAATCGACGAGCTTGCCCCAGAACCCGAGTATCAGCTTAGTGAAGTTGAAAAAGCCAACGCAAGAGAACTCGTACGTGGACTCAGCAAATTCGATCTAGTGAAAATGTGCGGTATTTACGATAGGAAAAAAGACCCAAAATCGAAAGCCTATTCGAAATATTGGCGTTCTCATGAATTTGTTAGCCAGTATGTCAACAACGGCGTTAACTCAATTATCTTGTTCTAAACCTCCACACCCCACAACCGTGGGGTGTTTTTTCTCTAATTTCCCTCTTTACAAAATCAAAAAAACCATATAAAATATTAAGCAGAGTTTTGGAGCTGGTTTTTATTAGTGCTCCAAAAATTAATAATATTAAAAGGAGAAAGAATGGCAAATTTTGACCGTTCCAAGCCACACATTAACGTTGGTACTATGGGCCACGTTGATCACGGCAAAACTACCCTCACCGCTGCAATCACCAGCGTTTTAGCAAAGAAACTTCCATCCGAAGTTAACAAGCCTGTCGCTTATGATCAGATTGATAACGCTCCTGAAGAAAAAGCTCGTGGTATTACCATCGCTACTTCTCACCAAGAGTATGAATCCGAAAAGCGTCACTATGCCCACGTCGATATGCCAGGCCACGCCGACTATATTAAAAACATGATTACCGGTGCTGCCCAGGTTGATGGTGCTATCCTCGTCGTTGCTGCTAACGATGGTCCACTTCCACAGACTCGTGAGCACGTTCTCTTGGCTCACCAAGTAAACGTTCCAAAAATCATCGTATTTTTGAACAAAATGGATCTCGCTGACCCAGAACTCGTCGAACTCGTCGAGATGGATGTTCGCGAACTCCTTAACAAATATGGCTACGATGGCGACAACGCTCCAATTATTAAAGGTTCTGCCACTAAGGCTCTTGAAGGTGATCCAGAAGCTGAACAAGCTATTATGGACCTCGTCAAAGCTATGGATGAATACTTTGATATTCCAGAGCACGATCTTCAAAAACCATTCCTCATGCCAATTGAAGACGTCTTCTCTATTAAAGGCCGTGGTACTGTTGCTACCGGTCGTATCGAACAAGGTGTTGTCAAGTTGAATGACGAAGTTGAAATCGTTGGTCTTCGTGACACCCAAAAATCCGTTGTTACCGGTATCGAAGCCTTCCACAAGACTCTCGACCAAGGTCAAGCTGGCGATAATGCTGGTCTTCTCCTCCGTGGTATCGAACGCGATCAAATCGAACGTGGCCAAGTGATTGCCAAACCAGGTTCTATCACCCCACATACCGAATTTGAAGCCCAGGTTTACATCCTTAAGAAAGAGGAAGGTGGCCGCCACACTCCATTTTCAAAGGGTTACAAACCACAGTTCTACTTCCGTACCACCGATGTTACCGGCGAAGTCGAACTTCCAGCTGATAAAGAAATCGTTATGCCAGGCGATCAGGTTACCTTTAGTGTCAAACTATTGGCCCCAGTCGCTATGAACAACAACGACCGCTTCGCTATTCGCGAAGGCGGAAAAACCGTCGGTTCTGGTGTTGTCACCAAAGTTATTAAATAATAGTAATATTATTTGACATAAAAAAGCCCCTCTTAAAAGGGGCTTTTTGATGGAGTAATTTTAGAGTCTGCAAAGCAAGTCATTGATTTTGTAACACATCGGTATATAGAGCAAATCTGCCTTAAACATATAGTCAATGATACGGGCCAACTGCTGTGGCGTTGCGCGGATGTATCCGACGCGCCACCCTCTAGGAGTCTTCGTGCAGTCGATCAGCAAATTGCAGTCGTCATCGTAGACGGTAAAAGAACCAGCGTACGTTTCGTCAATAAAATTGAGATTCTCAAGCGGCTTCAGGAAATCCACGTCCACTTTGGACAAAATCTTTTCTGCCTGCCCGATAAAAGCTCTCATGGACAACGTTGACCTACCGTACGACACGAAAACAATGCGATTACACTCTTGAGCATACTTCATCTGTTCCATTAATGTGCACCCCTCTTCTTTAGTACTAGCGATAAACGCCAATCTGTGCTAATTATAGCATAAAAGGCTTAAAAAGTCAATATAAGAGGTGGCGCTTGACAATTATAGGAAAATCAATTATACTTTATGCACGATTAAAGTTAAGTATCAAGCTCTAACCACTCATCGCCGGCTCATCTAAGCAGTCATCTGAGGTTATAGAGTAAAGAAAGGATAAAATGGCCGAAGCTAAAAAAGCTAGTAGAGCCCCAAGGGCTAGTAAAGCCACCACTAAAGACGAAGGGTTAAAGATCCGCATTCGTCTAAAAGCCTATGATCATCGTGTGATTGATCAATCCGCTAAACAAATTGTTGACACCGCTATCCGTACTGGCGCTACCGTATCCGGTCCGGTGCCTCTACCAACCAAGCGCAGCACTTTCACCGTCGTGAAATCCCCACACGTCTACAAGACTGGTGGCGAAGCCTTCGAGATGAAAGTTCACAAACGTTTGATTGATATTTCTAACGCCACCCCAAAGACAATTGAATCTTTGCAAAATCTCGCTCTCCCTGCCGGCGTTGATGCCGAAATCAAGATGTAATTAAACCTAATATATGCTACAATATAAGCATGACATTTTTTGCGCGCTTTAAAAAACGTTTTTACTTCGTTGCCGCCTCTTATTTCCGTTTCTTCGCCAATTTTGTCTTTAAACGCTGGCACCCACGAGTAATTGCTATCACTGGCTCAGCTGGCAAAACTACGATGTTGCACTTACTCGAATATGAATTAGGAGATAAGGCGCACTATTCACACGATGCTAATTCTGCCTTTGGCATTTGTTTTGATCTCGTCGGAATTAGAGGTATAACTGGCTCTAAGCTTCGCTGGCTCTACATTATTCTTGCTGTTCCGGTACGTGCGCTCTTTTACCGTCACAAAGAACCATTTTATGTGGTCGAGATCGACGGCGAACGCCCGCATGAAACTGAATTTCTCGCCAGTTGGCTAAAGCCAGAAGTCACACTTTGGGTTTCGCTTGGCCTTTCGCATGCTGTTCAATTTGAGCGTGAAGTTAAAGAAGGTAAGTTTAACTCGTTAGATGAGGCTATTGCCGCTGAGTTCGCCACTTTGCCACAGAACACTACTAAGCACGTCTATATTGATGCCGACGTAGAATTGATGAGGCAGGCAACCACTAATATCAAAGCTAAAGTAACTAAATTCCGTAAGTCCGACATTCCGAAGTATGTGGTTTATCCAAATCACACCGACTTTACGGCTGGCGGCACCACTTTTCACTTTGAACAGCCGCTGCCGCGCGACATCTCGATCCAACTCTTAATGCTCAGAAGCTTAATGAAATATCTTGATATGCCGCTTAATACCGACTTTTCAAAGATCGTAATGCCTCCGGGTCGCAGTTCCTTTTTCGAGGGTAAAAAGGGTCTTAAAATTATTGACAGTAGCTATAATGCCCATATTATTTCAGTGCAATCAGTGCTCGAGATGGCCAGCCGTATGCATGCTAGCCATAAATGGTTAATCATCGGCGATATTGTCGATCAAGGCTCAATCGAGGGCGAAGAACACACCAAGCTTGCGGACTTAATTGCAATGGTCGAACCAGAAGAAATTATCCTGGTCGGCCGCCGTACTAAAAAATATACTGCGCCACGCTTAAAAGAGCTTGGTTTTAGCGCCAAGACCACAACCGATCCGCGCAAGGCTCTCAAATACATTGAAGAGCACACTACTGGCAAAGAGACGTTGGTTTTTAAAGGTAGCCAATATCTAGAATGGATTATTGAAAAACTCCTCAAGAATCCTGAGGACGCGAATAAACTACCGCGCCGTGAGCTGGCCGCCCAGCGCCGTCGCGAGAAATGGGGGTTAGAATGATCAAAGAATTATATGTAATCCACGGCTGGACATACACCGTTAGCCCGTGGGATAAAACTATTGCGCTTTTGAAAGAACAGGGCATAACCATTAAAATGCTTCACGTGCCAGGATTAACCGAACCATCTAAAAAAGTTTGGACGATTGAAGAATATGCCAAATGGGCTGACCAAAACATTCCAGATGGTGCGGTAGCGCTCGGCCACAGTAATGGTGGTCGCATTCTCTTAAATCTCCTGCAAGACAAGCCACAAAAGTTGAAACATCTGATTTTGCTTGACGCGGCCGGAGTCTATGAGACTCCGTCCTCAAAACGTACTCTTACTAAAAAAGTGGCTAAGATTGGCGCACCGCTTAAGAAAATTAAGATTGTGCGCAAAGTTTTTCATAAATTAACTGGTACGACAGATTACGCCCATGCGCCAGAAAACATGAAACAGACTCTTTCTAATATGTTAGAATCCGACAAAAAGCTTAAAATCGAGAACGTCACCACACCAACTACCATCCTTTGGGGTAAAGCTGATACCGTCACACCACCAGCTCAAGCCGAAGTCATGCATAACAAAATTATTGGTAGCAACCTCAAACTTTATGAAAACTGGACCCATGCTCCATATATTTGCGACCCGACTGGACTTGCCCGTGCGCTCACTTTAGTCCTTAAGGAGATTGATTAATGCTGTTTCTCGGCCAAGCGGCAAACTATCGCGGTGGGGCCGCCTGGCGCCACATCTTTGCCTGCGGCACAGCCAGAAATTCACGCACTTTACGCGAATATCTAGCAAATCACTATGGTGCCGCCTCTATTGAGCAGGTTGCTTTAACTGCAAACGGTCGTTCCGCCATCGCTATTGCTCTAAAAGCCAGCGTGCCAAAAGACAGTAAAGTTCTAATTAATGGCTTCACTTGTCAGGCTGTGCTCCAGGCCGTCAAGGCAGCCGGATGTGTGCCAATTTATGCCGATATCGATACCGATACGCTTCATTTTTCCGCTAATCATGTTAAGGAATTAATTAAAAAACATCCAGATATTAAAGCCATTATTATTCAAAACACGCTTGGCATTCCAGTTGACATCACCGCCATTAAAAAGACAGCTAAAGAATGCATCATTATTGAGGATCTTGCCCATTGCACCGGCGTTAATTATGCCGACGGCAAGGAAGTTGGTACGGTTGGTGATGCCACCGCTCTGTCATTTGGTAAAGGTAAATCTATTGATACGATTTCTGGCGGTGCCGTTATCATGCGTAACCCTCACCTACCACCGATTAAACAACCAACCCATCGTCAAAAACTATCCGACACCTTGCGCGCCCGTTGGTATCCACTATTTGGCGCCCTCGCTAGAGGCCCATTCCGCAGCATTAGCAAGGTTTGGTTGGGTGGACTGATTAAAATCCATTGGATTGAACGTTCAGCCGATGCCAAACTGGATGTCAGCGCCAGGTTAACACACTGGCAGGCAAAACTAGCCTTAAAAGAGTTGCAAAAACTTCCGAAAAAAGGTCGTGGACCAATTCGTGGGCATTATCTCGTGAATGATCGTGAAGACTTGCTTAAAGAATTAAAAGATCACGGCTTTAATTTTGAAGAAATCTGGTATGATGTGCCAGTGTCGCCAGCTCGTAACTACAACAAAGTGCATTTTCCAGAAGATGAGTGTTCAAATGCCACCAAAATCGCTGCGCAAATTGTAAACACTCCAACTAATTACACCGCCACTGAATTAAAACCAGCCATTAAGATTATAAAAAAGTATGAAATTACGCCTGAAAAACCTGCTACGACCTTAAGCGAAAAATGGCAGGCCACCCTTACAAAATATGCAGATGTAGCTAATTTTGCCCAGTCGCCAGCCTGGAAAGACATGAATGAAAGAATTGGTCATAAAGTAGTCGTTAAAGCCATCGATGATGGTGTTGCTATGATGATTATCAAAAATGCCAAGCGCGGCCGCTATATGGAAATCCCGTGTGGACCATTAATTAATTGGCAAGACAAAAAACAAGTCGAATCGACCATTAATACAATTAAAAATGTTGCTAAAGCCAACCGCTGTGCCTTTATTCGCCTTAGACCGCAACTTGAAGACACGCCAAAGAACCGTGAACTCCTAACAAAACTAGGTGCGAAAGTTGCACCAATGCACCTAGCGGCCGAACACACGGTTATTCTAGATTTGACGAAAACCGAAGACGAATTACTGGCAGAAATGCGTCGCCAAACGCGCTATGAAGTTCGCCGCTCAATTAAAATGGGAATCACAGTTGAGCATGATAATTCCGTGAAACTATTTGAAGAATTTCACAAAATTCAGGCTGATACGGCCGCTCGCCAGCACTTTATTCCGCCAGATCTGAACACCTTAATGGCTGAACGCGAGGCTTTTGCTGACAACGCCGAGATTTACGTCGCTAAGACCGCCGAAGGTGAACCAATCGCCTATGGCTTAGTGCTAATTTCAGGTGAAGAGGGTGAATACTTTGAGGCTGCCTCTACCGATCTAAATCGCAAATTACCGGGCGCCTACGCTTTGCAGTGGCAAGTGATGCGCGACCTTAAAGCCAAAGGCATAAAGCGCTACAATTTATGGGGAATCGCACCACCAAATCAACCGCACCATCGCTATGCTGGCGTGACTACGTTTAAAACTGGGTTTGGCGGCAAAGTAGTTGAATTTGTTCCTGCGCACGATATAGTGATTAGTAAAGTTAAGTATCTGCCAGCTCATCTCGTCGAATCAATTCGAAAGAAAAGGAGACATCTATGAAAATTATTGATGCTGAGTCTAAGTCTGCATGGGATAAATTTGTTATCAGCCACCAAGAATCAAACTTTCTCCAGTCGTGGGACTTTTACGAATTTCACACTGCACGTGGTAACGAGATTGTGCGTCGCATCGCGATTGACGACGACAAAAAGATTATCGCTGCCTATGCTGGTGTAGTGGAAGCCGCTAAACGCGGCCGTCACTTGGCAATTGCCGGTGGTCCAATTCTAGATTGGCGAGATAAATCTCTAGTTAAAGCTGTTTTTGAAGACATCAAAACTGAAGGCGAAAAGCACCACTGTGTTTTTGTGAGAGTCAGACCTCAGCTTGAACTCTCGCCAAAATCTCTAAAATTAATGGAAACATTGGGCCTCAAAAAAGCGCCAATGTATCTTTCCGTCGAGTATGCCGGCGTGCTTGATTTAAATAAAAGCGAAGACGAAATATTAGCTGGTGCTAGCCAGGGACTGCGTCGCAAAATCCGTAAAGCTGAGAAAAACGATATTAAAATTGAGACTTCAACCGACCCGAAGGATATTCATACTTTTTACAATATTCAATTACAAACCGCCAAGCGACATGAATTCTTTGCTTTTTCCGAAGACTTTCTCACTAAGCAATTTGCCGCCTTTGCACCAAATGGTGAAGCCGTTCTTTATACTGCTAAACTTGGAAAGGACATTCTGGCCCAAAACTTCATGATTTTCTATGGCAACGAAGCCAGCTATCATTACGGCGTTTCAAGCGAACTTGGTACTAAATATTCTGGCGCACCATTACTTCATATGCAAGCCATGCGCGATGCTCGTGAGCGCGGTATTAAACGCTATAATTTCTGGGGAATTGTCGGCGAAAACGAAACCAAACACCGCTTTTATGGCGTGTCCTGTTTTAAACGTAGTTTTGGTGTTGACGAGCTAAAATACACACCAGCCCATGATTTAATTCTTGATCGTAAAAAATATTTCCTAACAAAAACTATCGAAACCGTACGCAAAAAAGTCCGTCACGTCTAAAAACACTAATCGCTCAAAAAAATGGGCGATTTTTTGTATATAACTAAAATTTTTATGTTACAATAAGCATAAGCATTAACATTTTTATGCCAAAAAGGAGAAGAATATGGCAAATAACAACCGTAAGTTTATCGACAGCCACTGGCTGAACTTCATTTTGAGGGGCGTACTAACGCTCTTTTTTGCCTGGATAGTTTTGTCCAGCACATTTACAGGAAAAAACCAATTGATTGCATTCGTTGCATTCTTCCTCTTGGTACTCTCGACGGTTGATTTAATCAATGCCGTCTTTCATTCACATCACCATCGCCGCATTTTTACAGATATTCTAATGTCTCTCGTTGATTTAGGCGTGGCTATCTCACTGTTTATTACTACCGATTATCAACTTTCACTACACGTAGTGTTAATTTCTGGTTACGTCGCCGTCCGTGGTCTAATCGACATCTTGACTGCTTATATTAACACTAAAGATCCAACCGATCGCTTCATCTGGATTCTTTCCGGTGTAGTTGGCTTTGTGATGGCTGGAATTATCATGTTCCAATCAAATCTCGTTACCAGTAATTTCATTCACTTCTTTGGTGCTTACTTCGCTATCGTCGGTATTTGTAACCTTATCTATGGTGCACATAACCAAAATCAAGAGTACGAAGAGAAAATCGCTCGTGCTACCGCACACAAACGTGTTGCTGCCGCTAAAACTCCAGCCAAGAAAACCGCCAAGAAGACTGCTAAAAAAGGCAAAAAATAAGGTAGGATTTCATGGCTCACATTTCAAGAAAGTTTATCGACCAACATTGGTCAGTCTTCGTCGCACAAGGTATTTTAGCGATTGTCTTTGGCGGCCTGGCTCTCTTCTCGTCCAGTGTTGATTTTGAATATTTAATCGCTCTTGTTGCAGTATTCCTTCTAGCACTCGGCATTATTGAACTCTTTAACGCCATTAATAGGCACATTCGTGACCGTGGCTGGGTTCCGTCTGTGATGATTGCTGTCATCGATGCAGTGGTTGCCGTAGCATTAATTACCACCATTAAAGAACCAAGCACCACTTGGCACATGGCGGTGATTGCTGTTTACACGCTACTACGCGGTATCTTCGAAATCCTAATTGGACTTCTCAGTACTCAAGATAACACCGATCGCTTTATTCGCGTTCTCTGCGGCATGTGCGGTGCCATTATGGGCTTTGTATTATTTAATTCAAGCCACTTAGTCATTCGCTTCTTTGGCGCTTATATGCTCATCTTTGGTATTTGCCATCTCATTTACGGCGTTCATAATCATACCGAAAAAGTTGACGACCATAATGCTCGTGTTGAAGCCGCTGCTAAAGCTAAAAAGACTACGAAACGTCCGCGCTCAACTAAAAAGAAATAAATCTGTGGTATAATATAGTCTCAAGGAGAACTTATGAACTACAAAACGCCAACTAAAGCCATCATTACTGATGCTGGCTTTGCTAGTCGGTATCTTCCAATTACAAAAACCATTCCAAAAGCCATGCTTCCACTTGGCAATCGCCCAATTATGCAGCTCGTGATTGAAGAATGCGTTGAGGCAGGTATCGAAGAAATAATCATTGTCGCTACACCAGAAGGAAGACCAATTTACGAAGACTATTTTAATAATTCTGTTAACCGCATCCGTAAGCAACTTGCCTCTCAAGGCAAGGAAGACCGCTACGAATCGGTTCAACACGTTCTAGATTATCCAAAGATTGTAGTGATTGAACAGGACCCAGCCTATCCATACGGCAACGGTTCGCCAATTGCCTCAGCTCGTCCGTATATCCGTGATGATGAGGCCTTCATCGCTGCTTATTCTGATGACGTAGTGTTTGGCGCTTCAGCCATGAAAGATTTAATTGACGCTTTCAAAGAGCATCAAGATGCAGCCGCGATTATCGCTGGTCAAGAGGTCCCACACGAAGAAATTAAGAAGTATGCTTCTATCGATTATGATGAATCAACTGGTAAATTAAATGGTTTAGTAGAAAAACCAAAGCCAGAAGAGGCCGCTTCAGACCTAGCGTCTTATGGCCGCTATCTACTGACTCCAGAAGTTTTTCAATATCTTGATCCAAAGAACACTGGTCTTGATGGCGAATTATGGACCGCCGACGCAATTGCTCGCCTAATTCCAACTAACCGCGTTTACGTTAAACGCACCCAAGGACACTGGATGACCACTGGCGATCCAAAAAACTATTTCATGACACACCTCGAATACGTGCTTAAAAATGAAGAATACGCCGATGACGTGCGTAAAATAATAGAGAAAGGAGAATAATGAACGTAGCAGAGTGGATTTTAGTTGTACTTCTCTCGGTTACACTATTTATCTTTTTAGTACTAGGGTGCGTACTTTTAGCAAAACTAATTGGCCTTACTAAAGAGGCACAGAAAATCGTCGAGAAAGGTCAAGATATCGCAGATAATGCTAATGATGTGGTAGAAAATGTCAAAGGAATGACTTCAATCGGTGGCGTAGTCAAAACATTTGCAGATCAATACGCTAAGGAAACTAATAAGAAGGAGAAGGGAAATGACAGCCGAAAAGAAAAATAATGGTAGTGGTTTTTTGCTAGGTGCTGCAATTGGCGCACTCGTAGGTGGTATCGCCGGAATTCTAACTGCACCAAAGTCAGGTAAAGAAACTCGTGCCGACATCGACCGTGAAGGTAGAAAGGCTATTGCTAAAGCTAAAACTGGCGTTAAAAAAGCTCAAAAACAAGTCAATAAGGCTAATAAAAAAGCCGCTCCAGCAAAGAAAACCGCTGCTAAAAAGACTGCAAAGAAGACTACTAAGAAATAGAGTTTATCCTTGCTTTTTTAGCAAAAATATGCTATAATGTAATTATTGGGTCCCAGGGTAATACCGGGACCTAGTAGTTTAATAGGGTGTTAAGAGAATCTATTTTGGGGAGGAAAATATGAGAAGAAACAGTTCGCTCGCAACACTTGCTCTTTGTGCAATTGTGATTGTGCTTATGGCCACAATCTTTACTATTCACGACCGGCAAGTAGACGAGACTCGCTATGTGTATGCAGACGAAGTCGAAACCGCGAGCAATCTAGAGACTGGCGAGGTAGTTGCCCTTTCTACTGTTGCAGAACCGACTAAGGTTGAACCAGCGGTTATGGCAGAGCCTACTATAGCGCCAACTCCAGAGCCGACGCCAGAAGTCGATCGATTTGCAGGTAAGTCAGACGTAGAAAAGATTCAAATTGTGCTGGAAGAGCTAGGTTACTACACCAGTGGTGTTGACGGTGATTATGGCCCCAACACCAGAGAAGCAGTATTGGCTTTTCAAGAAGATCATGGACTTTTACCTGACGGAAAAGCCGGTCCCCGGACAGCCGAAGCCTTAGGCATCACCTTCTCCGATCCGGAAGCTGTTTATCAATACATTGCGCCGGACGAAGGTACGCCTGAACCGGCTGTGGCTGGAGCAACCTCTTCGACAGACTGGTACATACAGATCAATAAAAACACCTTCACTACCAACGTTTATAAGCGAATTGATGGTGAGTGGGTACTCCAACGCAGTATGCTATCAGTAATCGGTGCTCCCGGCACTCCAACGCCGGAAGGCACATTCTATGTCTACGCAAAGAGTGATGGCTTCTGGAAAAACGGTTATTACTGGCAATACTTTACCATTTTCTTCGGTGAATACGGTACTCATTCGCTACCAACCTTGGACGGCGAATGTCAGGATTATCGGCTCGGCCAAGCTCTAAGTCATGGCTGCGTCCGTCAGTCCATCCGCAACGCCAAGTACATCTGGGATAATGTCCCAATTGGCACCACAGTTTATATCTACTCTTAACACCTAATGGCCGCCACCAAGCGGCCATTTTTTATGCTATAATACTTGTATGACGAAGGAGGTCCAATTAAAACCAAGTGATTTTGTGCATCTGCACAATCACACTCATTATTCGCTGCTCGATGGTCTCACTAAGATTCCGGAATTAGTGCAATTTGTCAAAGATCAAGGCATGGAAGCGGTGGCCGTAACGGATCATGGCACGATGAGTGGACTAATTGAACTATATAAAGCCTGTAAGGAAGCGGGAATTAAACCGATCCTTGGTCTTGAGGCTTATGTTGCTGCCCGCAAAATGACTGACAAAGATCCTGCCCACGATAAGGAACGCTATCACGTCACCTTGCTAGCGATGAACGCTAAGGGTTTTGAAAACCTCTGCCGCATTATGACCAACGCCGAAATACATGGTAAGTATTATAAGCCACGCACTGATCACGATGAGCTCAAAAAATATAACGAAGGCATCATTTGTCTATCAGGCTGCGCTGGCTCCGAAATCTCTGAGGCCATTCGCGCTGGCGACAACAAACGCGCCGAAGAATTAGTTAAATGGTATTCCGAAGTCTTTAAAGATCGCTTCTACCTAGAAATGCAAGATCATGGTCATCCAGAATCAGCCACGCACTGGAGTGAACAAAACAAGATTAACGAGTGGCATATGGCCTATTCCAAAAAGACTGGTTTACCTCTAGTCGTAACTTGTGATGCCCACTATTTGCACCATGAAGATCAAGATGCGCACGAAGTTTTACTTTGTGTTGGCACGGCCGCTAATCTATCTGATCCAAACCGCATGTCTCTAAAAGAATTCCAGTTACATGTAATCCCGCCAGACGAAATAATTTCTCGTTGGGGTAAAACATGCCCAGAGGCGGTGTTAAACACTAAGCGAATCGCCGAACGTTGTAATGTCGAAATCGAACTTGGTCGTATACTCATTCCAAAGTTTCCAGTGCCAGATGGCGAAGACGAGAAGTCACATCTCGATAAACTCGTTTTTCAGGGCTTAGTCTACCGCTATGCCGGTAAAACTGATGAAGAATCCAAAAAACTATCCATTGCCGAATGCCGAAAAATCCTAGAAAAAGTTGACCAAGATCGTGATGAAACACATAAAGTTTTACCACGTATCGAATATGAACTTTCGGTTGTCGATAAAATGGGCTATAATGGCTATTTCTTAATTGTTCAAGACTTCATTAATTGGGGCAAATCGCAACGTATCGTCTTTGGTCCTGGTCGTGGCTCCGCTGCTGGCGCCATTCTCGCTTACGCGCTCCGCATTACTGAACTAGACCCACTTAAATACGATCTCCTCTTTGAGCGCTTTTTAAACCCAGACCGTATTTCAATGCCAGATATTGATACTGATATTCAAGATACGCGTCGCGATGAAGTGATTCAATATTGTACCGATAAATACACCGAAAAAGACGAAAATGGCGAATATCTAGAGCCGCGTGTTTCGAATATCGCAACCTTCGGTAAAATGATGGCTAAAAACGCCGTCCGCGATGTGGCCCGCGTGCTTGAGGTGCCATATAACGAAGCTGACCGTATTGCCAAGATGGTTCCAGATCCAGTAATGGGTCACCATGTTAAGTTGAAAGACGCCATTAAAGATGTACCAGATTTAAAGAAGGAATACGAAACTAACCCAACCGCCAAAGAGGTGCTTGACTTCGCGATGAAACTTGAAGGCACCATTCGTTCACACGGCGTGCATGCTTGCGGTGTTATTATCGCTCCTGACGATCTAGTAAAATTCCTGCCGTTAGAGGTTTCCGCTAAAGGCCCAGTAGCTGCTCAGTTCCCAATGGGCACCGTTGAAGAGCTAGGGCTTCTTAAAATGGATTTTTTGGGGCTATCTAATCTTTCGGTGATCAATAATGCCCTGCGCATGATTCGTAAAGTTTATCACAACGATATTGACCTCTCGACTTTACCGCTAGATGATCCAGAAACCTACAAACTCTTCCAAAGAGCCGAAACCACCGGTGTTTTTCAGCTTGAATCTGCCGGCATGAAACGTTACCTTAAAGATCTACAAGCTAGTTCCTTTGAAGACATCATCGCTATGGTTGCGCTTTATCGTCCTGGACCGATGCAGTTTATCGACTCGTTTATTAAAAGGAAACATGGCCAAGAAAAAATTACCTATCTTCACCCAGGGCTAGAAAACTCACTCAAAAACACCTATGGCATTTTGATTTATCAGGAACAGTTCATGCAGATTTCTAAGGAATGGTGCGGCTTTACTGGCGGCCAGGCCGATACTTTGCGTAAGGCCGTAGGCAAAAAGAAGATTGATTTAATGAAGAAGGTTAAACCAGAGTTTATCAAAGGCGCCGTGGAAGTTGGTGGCGCCACCGAAGAGATTGCCGAAACCTTCTGGGCGCAATTGCTCGACTTTGCCAATTACTGCTTTAATAAATCTCACGCCGCTTGTTACGCACTAGTGGCTTATTGGACCGCCTACTTAAAAGCTCATTATCCAGATGCCTTTATGGCTGCCCTAATGACCTCTGATATGCGTTGGACTGATCGCTTAGCTATCGAAATTGCCGAATGTAAGCGTATGGGGTTGAAGGTCTTAGGCCCAGATATCAATCAATCCTACGGCGACTTCGCAATTGTCGGAGGTGAAAAAACTATCCGCTTTGGTCTTTCTGGTATTAAGAGTATGGGTAAGGCTCTGGTAGAAGAATATGTTATTCCAGAACGTGACGCGAACGGGCCATTTAAGAGTATCTGTGATTTCGCAAAACGCGTAGATAGCACGAAGTTTAATAAGAAATCCTGGGAAGCCGCCATTAAGACTGGCGCCTTCGACAAATTCGCTAGTCGTTCAGATATTCTTTATAATCTGGAAAATATTCAGGCCTATGGTGCGAAAATCCAAAAAGACGTTGGCTCGGGGCAAACTGATTTATTTGGCACCTTTGGTGCCGCTGGCGCAGTGCCAGAAGTTGAAATCAAACCAGCACCAGTCCAGGCTACTGAAAAAGAACAACTGCTTTGGGAACGTGATTTAATGGGGCTTTATCTATCGGCCCACCCATTAGATAAATATGATATCTACTTTGAGGAACAAACTCATCCGTATGATTTAGTTTCGGCCGAAAATGACGGTAAGCAAGTCACCATCGGCGGAATCATCACCAATATCCGTACCATCCTGACAAAAAGCAACACCAAGATGGCATTCGTAAAAATCGAAAACAAGGTTTCTGAGCAGGAAGTAATTGTCTTTCCAAATCTTTACGAAAGTGTCGGCGGTAAGTTAGTGCAAGACAATGTTATTAAAGTGGTTGGCCGAGTTAATGCCAAAGATAAAGACGGCAATACAACCTCTGAAGTTAAAGTAATTGCCGACACCATTGAGATTATTACTGATGAGGAGCTAAACAGTTATCAATCGACCGGCGAGCATTTACCAGCTCCAGCAGGCGCGGCACCAAAGAGACGTCGCCCGGCCAGCTCCGCCCAGCGTGTAGCCGCTGGCTCACCCGCACCAGCAAAAGCCAATGAGGCTCATGAGCCGGTTGCTCCACCAGCCGACCATCGCCACGAAAAACTCTATCTACTCATTAAAGAACCAAATAATACGGAACTCCTAGCCAAAATTAAACATCTCTGTGATATTGCTGCCGGTGTACAAGAAGTGATTATGGTCCTACAAGACGAAAAGGGCAAAAAACCGCTTCGAATGCCGTTCGGAGTCGAAGTGACTGATGAATTATTAAAACCACTCACTGAGCTGCTCGGCGAAGAGTGCGTCAAAGTTAAATAGACCTAGTTAGCTCATAGAGAGCAATTGCGGTTGCGATCGAAACGTTGAATGATTCTTTTTGACCGCGCATGGGAATTTCAACAAAATAGCTAATCTGATCATATAAGCTTTCTGGAATGCCATGCACTTCTTCACCAAGTAATAAAATTACCTTTTTGTCAAGCAAAGTAAATAGCTTAGGGTCATTTAGCCTAAATAAACGTTTATCGCTGATGTTATTCTCTAAACCAAGTATAATATAGCCTTCAGCCTGTTTCGCCACTAAGAAGGCCCGTATATCGTCTGAAAAGGCAATTTCTACGCTAGCTTCAGCCCCAAGCGCCGTCTTTTCGATTTGTTTATCAAGCTTAGCTCGAAGGTGAGGTAATAATTTAGGGTCGTGAAGCCTAGGCGTATAGCCAGAAAAAACCGCTTTTTTGACGCCAAAACCATCGCAAGTTCGTAGAATTGAACCAACGTTATAAGTTGAGCGGATATTGTGCAGCACGACTATAATTTCCATAAAAATATGATATAATAATTTCTATGGAAAATCAAATCATCACCGATTTAAAAGCTGGACGTGTCGTGACTGTTCCGACTGAGACTGTCTATGGTTTTGCGGTGAGTTTGAGCTCAAAAACAGGCATCAAAAGCCTAATGGAATACAAAGAACGAGGTAAAGAATCTGGTAAGGTTTTTACGCTAGTGCCAGAAAGCGTCGCCGCCATTAAAAAATACGCTATCATTACGAAATGTGCGAAAGAGTTAATTAAACAATACGTTCCAGGTGAAATCACTATAATCCTGCCTAAAAATCCTAAGTTTAGACACTTTTATTACGATTGTTTTGATACGATTGGCATTCGTATTCCAGATTATTCGATGTTCCAGAACCTACTAAAAGCGGTTGGGCCGATTATCTTAACTTCAGCTAACAAAAAAGGTGGCACACCAAAGTCTGATACGGGGCATTTACCATCTACTATCGTGGACTGTACTGGTGAAACACCAAGGGTTATCAGACAGGGTAATCTTGTGATATAATAAAACGATATTGAAAGGCGGAAAAATGGAAAGATACAATCCTTTAGCAATCGAAGCAAAATGGCAAAAAGTCTGGGAAGATGAAAAGTCTTTTAAAGCCGGCGAAATCGACGATAAGCGTCCAAAGATGTTCCTGGCCGAAATGTTCCCATACCCAAGTGGCGCCGGTCTTCATGTTGGCCACGTTCGTAACTTTACCATTGTCGATGTTTTAACCCGTTTTTACACCCAGCAAGGCCTGAATGTTCTCCGCCCATTCGGCTACGATACTTTTGGCTTACCAGCCGAAAACTATGCCATTAAAACCGGTATTTCACCACAATCCGCTACTGACACCAACATCAAAAATTTCCGCAAACAAGCCAAAAGACTCGGTTATGCCATTGACTGGGATCGCGAAATCAACACCTCTAGCCCAGAGTATTACAAATGGACTCAGTGGTGCTTCTTGCAGCTCTTTAAGAAGGGTTTAGCCTACCAAAAAGAATCCTACCAATGGTGGTGCCCAGTTGACCAGACCGTACTAGCTAACGAGCAGGTCGAAAACGGCCATTGCTGGCGCTGTGGCTGCGAAGTCGAAAAGAAGAAGATGAAGCAATGGTTCTTCAAAATTACCGCCTATGCAGACGAGCTGCTTGCTGACATCGATCAACTTGATTGGCCAGAAAAAATTAAGACCATGCAAAGAAATTGGATTGGCCGTTCTGAGGGTGCCGAAGTCGATTTTGCAGTTAAAGGAAGTAGCTCTAAAATTAAAGTCTTTACTACGCGTCCAGATACGCTCTTTGGCGCCACCTTCCTAGTCTTAGCCCCAGAGCATCCGCTCACGATTAAACTTACTACTAAAGAAACTAAATCAGCAGTTGAAAAGTATTGTAAAGACGCTATGAGAAAATCAGAGATTGAGCGCCAAGAGAATAAAGAAAAAACTGGCGTCTTTACCGGTAGTTATGCAATCAACCCAATTAACGGTAAAGAAGTGCCAATTTGGGTAGCCGATTACGTACTCGCTGGCTATGGCGAAGGTGCTATTATGGCCGTCCCAGCTCACGATGAACGTGACTATGAATTTGCTGAGAAGTTTGATTTACCAATTATTAAGGTAGTCGAAAAACCAGCCGACATGGCTGATGACGAAAAATGTTATCACGGCGAAGGAGAACTAGTTAACTCCGGAGAATTTAACGGCCTTTCTTCAGAAGATGCACGCGAAAAAATCGTGGCCTGGCTAGAAAAACGCAAGATTGGCAAGCACCGCGTTACTTATAAGATGCGCGACTGGCTCATCTCTCGTCAGCGTTACTGGGGCTGTCCAATTCCAATCGCCTATGATAAAAATGGCAAGCCACACGCCATTCCAGAAGACCAACTTCCAGTGATTATTCCAGAGGTTGAAGATTATAAACCAGACAATTCTGGCCGCTCCGCTCTTGCTAAGGCTACGGATTGGCTCAAAGTCACCATCAATGGTGAAGAAATGACGCGTGAAACTGATACGCTAGATGGTTATGCCTGTTCTTCATGGTATCTTTGGCGTTATGTCTCGCCACACGACGCAGAACACGCCTGGGACCCAGAAGCCATCAAATATTGGGCTCCAACCGATATTTACGTCGGTGGCGATCACGCCGTGGCGCACCTCCTCTATATTCGCTTCTGGTGTAAATTCTTTGCTGACCAAGGTCTACTACCATTCCGCGAACCAATTAAGAAATTACTCTATAATGGCTACATTAATGCCCCAGACGGCAAAAAGATGTCTAAATCAAAAGGCAATGTGATTGATCCGTTAGACGTAATTAACGATGGTTATGGCGCCGACACACTTCGTACTTACGAAATGTTTATTGGACCATATGACCTCGATGCGGCTTGGGATCCGCGCTCTGTGGGTGGTGTTTATCGCTTTCTCAATCGTTGTTTCACGCTCTGTTTTAGCACAGAAAAGTTTGACGAAAAGGCAAAAACTGTCAATATTCGTCATAAAACTATTAAGAAAGTTACCGAAGATCTCCATCGCCACAGCTTTAACACGGCAGTCGCAGCTCTAATGGAGTACGTAAACGAACTTTATAAGACTACACCAGCTAAAGAAGATATCGTCGTTCTGGCTAAACTTTTAAAACCGTTCGCGCCACATCTAGCCTCTGAAATGCTTGAACAGATGAAATCTGACGACGAATGGCCAGTATGGGATGAAAAATATCTCACCGCCGATACGGTCGAAGTAGTCGTACAAGTAAACGGTAAACTTCGCGCTAAACTCCTAGTTGACATCGCAGATCTAGAAGATGAAGCTAAGCTTAGTCAATTAGCGGTGGATGACGAGCACGTAAAGAAATACTTAAACGGTAAACCTAAGAAGGTAATTGTCGTTAAGAAAGCCAAACTCGTAAACGTTGTCGCCTAATTTAAAAACCCACCTAGAAGGTGGGTTTTTTGAGGTTAGTCTTGAACTTAATCGTGGGTGTAGATGGTCCGGAGCACAGGACAACCATCAAAAGCGGAGTCTAAAAGGTCCTGCAGCTGGGGAGGAACGTGCCGATAACGACTAAGCGTATAGGTGGCGGATTTTTCTTCGCCAATCAGACCCTTCCAGATGGTTAACTCGCTGAGCCGCTCGCAACCAGAAAAGGCGCCGTGCCCGATTTTGGTCAGGCTTGCAGGAATTGAAACGGAAAACAGATTTCTGCAACCGGCGAAAGCTTTTGCATCGATTTCCCTGATATCATCAGGCAGATTTAAAACTTCCAAGCTAGAACAATTGGTAAATGCGCTCTGCTCGATTAGCTGAAGCGTATCAGGAAGATGCAAAAAATTAAGATTGCAGGCATCTTTAAAGGCCTCACTGCCAATAATGGTAAAACCATCAGGAATTGTTACGCGCTGGATGTGGCTATTTTTGTAAAATGCACGCGATGGTAAACGCCGTGGGTTGTCACTCCCGAGATCCGTCAAAACGAACGTCATGCCGAGAATGGTTTTTACTTTAAATACATCATTCATTTAAAAGCCCCCTTAAAATGAGTTTTCAACCGAACAAGACTAAAACCTAACTAAAAAGAACAAAAAAGAGTTTTTACACCCTTTCGACATATTATAACATAAAAATAAAAAAAGGGCGCCGGAGCGCCCTAAGAGAGAAAAACGAACATGGTCGTAGTTAAAAGATTTTGTAAGGAACATCGAATTTGCGGATTTGCTGTTTAACTTCGTCATCCTGCGCGGCCAACCAGAGCTTAAAACTGCTATCAGAGCTTACATAATCTTTCGGCAGTTTTGGCAGGTTAAGATAGCAGGGGCATTCGTCGACTCCGTAATCGTCAAATCTGAGATGATTACGGTTGAAATAGCCGGTCTTTGTCCCATGGCAATATATCGGATTGGCGAAATCACAGCAGATTTCCGAAGAAACATAACCGCGCCAAAAACATGTGCGGCACAAAGATTTGCAAGCCATTTTCACCATCACTTTCTTTTAGCTTTCATCAACATAAGTTGACTTGCCCCGTAATCGTCCACAACCATGAGGGACGTAATTTGGAGTGGGCCAAGTCCATTCTTTTTTCAGCAGGTCGCCCTTTTTGTACAAGGGGCAATTGGACGAATCGAAAGATTCAGGTTCAACACCCAATCTCTTCAACGCAAGGTTTTTGCTTTCCGAATGAAATTGTGGGTTCGAGTAGTCGCAGAAGACATCGCCGGAGAGTTTGCCCCGCCACATACATGTTGGGCATAACCTACCGGGCTTTTCCTGATATTTTTTGCTCATCTGGCATAATTCCTCCCCTAATTATTAATGTTCGAAATTTCTCTCTTTTTTAATTATAGCACAAAATAGCAAAAAAATCAAGAACAGTATCTTAAAACGCCCTTGAAAAAAGCGAAAAATAGTGATAATATGAAATAAATTATCTATCAAAAAAGGAGCATTTAATGCCTGAACCTAAGAAACAGAGTAGCCCGCGTAAGACCGGTCTTCGCCGCAGTCACCTACGCTTAAAGCTTGCTCGTGCTGTTAACAAAAAATCACCTGTTAAAGCTTTTGAAACAGCTAAGAAAACCCCAAACTTAAAAGTCAAAACTTGCAAATGCACTGGCAAAAAAGGTTGCAAATGCAAAGATTGTACCTGTAAAAAAGAAGAAAAGAAGTAACCATGGCTAGTAATCGGCATTTAGGTAGAATCATTGTTTTGCAGAGCTTGTACGAGTACGAGTTCAGAGATGGGGCGGGCGATACAGAAGCCGATATAGACACAATTGTCGCCAAAAACATCGAGCCATATGCAAAAGCGCTCGGTGATACAGAATTTGTTTACGCTTTAGCACACGGTATTATCAATAAGATTAAGGAACTTGATGACGCGCTGCGCCCATTAGCACCAGAATGGCCACTAGAGACCATTGCTGCTATCGACCGCAACGTACTCCGTGTTGGACTTTACGAGCTGACTGAATGTCGCGACAGTGTGCCGCCAAAAGTAGCCATCAATGAAGCCGTCGAGCTTGCTAAAGCCTTCGGTTCGGACAACTCTTCTAAATTCATCAACGGCGTCTTAGGCACCGCCTACCGCCAAATTTACCCAGAAGATAGTCCAGAAAGTAATCATGAATCAGAATCAACCGAATCCAATGCGCCAGATGGCGCCGACAAGGGCGCGAAAGATCCCGGAAGCGCTACCGACTGAAGAGCGTAAAGGCAACATTCTCTCAAATATCAAGCAAGCCTTTCGTAAAAAACCTGCAATTCAAGAGATTGTGCGTGAGCCGACCTCTGGCGGCATCGTTTTTCGTCTCAGCGCCGACAAAAAGGACATCGAAATCCTTTTAATTCAGGACTCTAAGAACCGTTGGACCATCCCAAAAGGCCACATTGAACCAGGTGAGACCGCCAAGCAGACTGCTATTCGTGAGATTGGCGAGGAAGCTGGCCTTTACCATATTCAGGTTTTGACCTGGCTAGGTAAAATCCATTTCAAATACCGCCGTCTAGAGAAACTGGTTCTAATGACCACTCAGATCTATCTCGTTCGTGCGACCGACGCCCACGAAACTCCGACTAAAGAAAAATGGATGAATGGTATCAGATGGTTTAAGTTTGCTGACGCTCTCGACGCTATTGAATACGAAGACATCGAAAAACTGATGTTAATTGCTAAGAAAAAAATTAGATCAGGAGAATTTAAATAAATGACACCACAACAAATCGAAGATTACCAAGCTTTTGCTAGGGAAAAACTTGGCTTCGAATTTAAAGACATTAATTTACTTATCACTGCGCTTACGCACCGTAGCTATGTCAACGAGCACAAAGCTTCTGTGCATGAGCACAATGAACGTCTAGAGTTTTTAGGCGATGCAGTACTCGAGCTCGTCACCTCTGACTTTCTCTTTCGTAATTACAACGAGCCAGAAGGCATTATGACCTCTTGGCGCTCGGCTCTAGTTCGCACCGAAACTATCAGTGACGCCGGCATTGAGCTTGGTTATCCACCACTTGTCCGCCTCTCGCATGGTGAAAAACAGGGATCAGACCGTGCCCACGCTGTTATTTATGCCGACTGTTTTGAAGCCGTCATTGGTGCCATTTACATGGACCAAGGTTACGAAACGGCAAAAAAGTTCATCAAAAAGCATATCCTGACAAAAATCGATCAAATCCTTGAAG
>JAFROU010000027.1 GCA_017429465.1 Candidatus Saccharimonadota bacterium | reverse complement strand
TGAACTTCCGCCGCGCCGTGAAGATGGCACTTCAGTCATCCATGACCGCCGGCGCTAAAGGTGTACGTATCGAAGTCGCAGGTCGTCTTAATGGCGCCGAAATGTCACGACGTGAAAAGTTTATTGAAGGATCAGTACCTCTACATACGCTTCGTGCTGACATCGATTTCTACTGTAATCATGCTCCAACCATTGCCGGCATCGTCGGTGTAAAGGTCTGGATTTACAAGGGGGAGAAGTAAAATGGCTATTCTATTACCTAAGAAAACTGCTCACCGCAAGGTTCGCAAAGGCAAAAACGAAGGCATCGCTACTCGTTGTAACACAGTTAGCTTTGGCGATTACGGTTTGATGTCACTCGACAACGAACGTGTTAATAGCCGCCAAATCGAGGCCGCTCGTCAAGCCATCACCCGCTATATCAAGCGTGGTGGTAAAATCTGGATTCGCATCTTCCCACATACCCCAGTCACCAAGAAACCTCTTGACGTCAAGATGGGTAGTGGTAAAGGTGAACCACAATTCTACGTGGCAAAAGTCAAAGCTGGAACCATTATGTTTGAAATCGCTGATGTGACCGATGAGCAAGCTAAAGAAGCTCTTCGCCTCGCTGGCCACAAACTTCCAGTTCGCACTAAAATCATTAAGAAAGAGGAGTTCTAATCATGGCACACACATTACAAGGGATCGTTTCCTCCGACAAGCGTGATAAGACCATTACCGTCTCCATCGTTAGTCGCGAAACTCACCCACTCTATCGCAAGCAGTACACTAAAACTCGTAAGTACACTGCTCACGATGAAAAGTATGAAGCTCACGTTGGCGACAGCGTTGAAATCGCAGCCTGCCGCCCACTCAGCAAGACCAAAGCATATACTTTAGTAAAAGTTTTGGAACGCTCTCGTGGTACTGTTGAGCTCAAAGAAGGCGTTACTGAAGTAATCGCCAAAGGGGAGGAAAAATAATGATTCAACAAGAAACAAGGTTAAAAGTCGCTGACAACAGTGGCGCCAAGGAGCTCGGTGTTATCCGTGTCCTCGGTGGCACTCGCGCCCGCTATGCTCGCGTCGGTGATATTGTTACCTGCAGCGTCAAAGACGCATCCCCTACAGGAAACGTTAAGAAGAAAGCTGTTGTTAAAGCTGTAATCGTCCGCACCCGTCAACAAATTCGTCGTCCAGATGGTTCTACCATCCGTTTCGATGAAAATGCTGCCGTTTTGGTTAACGATGACAAAACCCCAAGAGGCACTCGTGTCTTCGGTCCAGTTCCTCGTGAACTACGTGACCTTGGCTTTACCAAGATTATTAGCTTAGCTCCGGAGGTACTCTAATATGGCACAGAATATTAAAACTGGTGACACTGTAAAAGTAATCTCTGGTAAGAATAAAGGCAAATCTGGCAAGGTCGTCAAAATGGACCTTCAAAGCCACAAAGCGATGATTGAAGGAATTGGCGTTCGCACTCGTCATATCAAGGCTAGCCAATACAATCCACGCGGTGGCAAGAAAGACATCCATGTTGGCATCGATCTTTCCAACCTTAAGCTCGAAAAAAGCTCAACGCCTGCTAAAAAAGCCGACAAAAAGGCTAAGAGAGGAGGCAAATAATTATGACTGATACTAAATATACCCCACGTCTTAAAACTCTATACAATGAGAACAAGGCTAAATTACAAAAAGAACTGAAACTTGAGAATATTAACCAAGTTCCAGTACTTGAAAAGGTCGTTGTTTCCGTCGGAGTCGGTAAGAAACGTGAAGATAAGAAATTTACCGAGACAGTTGAACTAACCTTAGCCAAAATTACTGGCCAAGCCACTACTTCTCGTCTTGCTAAAAAGTCTATTGCTACCTTCAAGATTAGGAAAGGCATGGGCGCCCCAGTTGGTTACTTAACCACACTTCGTAACGATAAAATGTACGAATTCGTTGATCGTCTCATCAATATCGCTCTTCCACACGTTCGTGATTTTCATGGCGTCAACAAGAACGCTTTTGATAAGCAAGGTAATTATAACCTTGGCCTTAGAGAACAAACTGTCTTCCCTGAAATTACTTTCGAAGATGCATCTGTTCTTCACGGTCTCGAAATCACCTTTATCATTAAAAATGGTTCTAAAGAAGGGAGTACCAAGTTGTTAGAACTCTTCGGTATGCCTTTTGAAAAGGAGGAAAAGTAATATGGCAAAAACTAGTGCAATCCTCCGTGATCAAAAGCGTCAAAAAATGTACGATAAATATAAAGACAAGCGTGCAGCCTTGAAAGCCGCTGGCGACCTCGAGGGTCTCCAAAAGCTTCCACGCAACTCCAGCCCAACACGCCTCAAAAATCGTGATTTATTGGATGGACGTCCACGTGGCTACATGCGCCGCTTTGGTATGAGTCGTATTACCTTCCGTGAAAAAGCAAGCAAGGGCGAAATCCCTGGTGTAACCAAGAGTAGTTGGTAGGAGAAAGGAGCAGATATGTCATTACAATCTACAGATCAAATCGCAGATTTCATCACCCGCATCCGCAACGCTATGATGGTAGGAAAGGCTGAAATTCGCGTCCCAACCAGCAAACTTAAAGTTGCTTTGACCGAAGGTCTCATGCAAGCAGGCTATATTGATGGCTATGATATTGAAGAAGGTGTCCCACGCGGCATGCTTCACGTCGTTATTAATAAAATCACCGAGCCAGCTCGCATCAACGAGATCATCAAGGTTTCTAAACCAGGTCGTCGCGTTTATGTGTCAGCCAACGAAATCCCAACCGTTAAATCCGGTCGCGGTATCGTTCTCATCTCTACCTCAAAAGGTGTGATGACTGGCCAAGAAGCTAAGAAGCAGCGTCTTGGTGGCGAAGTACTCGTAAAAGTTTGGTAAATATTAAGGATAATAAAGGAGAAATATGAGTCGTATCGGAAAACAACCCATCGATATCCCGGCGGGAGTGACAATCACGGTCGGCGACAGCAAAATCACTGTTGCAGGACCTAAAGGTTCGCTCGAAGTCCCGGTTCAGCCAAATACTACCACCAAGGTAGAAGGCACTCAAATCGTCGTCACACGTAAAGACGATGAACCAAAATCCAAAGCATGGCACGGTTTACAACGCGCCCTGCTTAACAACGCCGTTAAGGGCGTCACCAAAGGCTTTGAAAAGAAACTCGAAGTTAATGGCGTCGGCTTTCGTCTATCAGGCAGCGGCAAACAAATTGAGATGGCCCTTGGCTTCTCTCACCCAGTCAAATATACCGCTCCAGAAGGTGTAGAATTAAAGACTGACAAAATGGAAATTACTGTATCTGGCATCGACAAACAAAAAGTCGGTCAAGCAGCTGCCGAAATTCGTGCGCTGAAGAAACCAGAACCATACAAAGGTAAAGGTATTAAATATGTTGATGAATTCATCATTCGTAAGGCCGGAAAGGCAGGTAAGAAATAATGAAAGCTATCTATCGCGCTAATCGCACCCGTGCCAAAATTCATGGCACCGCTGAGCGTCCACGTCTTACTGTGCACATCAGCAACCTCCACATCACCGCTCAAATTATTGACGATGATAAGAAAACTACTCTAGCTTACGCAACTACCGTTGGTTCTAAACTAACTGGTACTAAAACCGAGCGTGCAGCTGAAATAGGCAAACAAATTGCTGAAAAAGCTAAGAAAGCTAAGATTAAAAAAGTTGTTTTTGATCGTGGATCTAAATTATATGCTGGCCGCATGTCTGCTTTAGCTGACGCCGCCCGCAAAGAAGGATTGGAGTTCTAATATGCCTGAATCAGAAAAACAACCTAAAGTTATTAACAAATCCGGCACCCTCAAGATGACCGACGAAGTAGCTAATACTCGTCAACAAAGAGATATTGGTGGCCGTAAAATGGATCGCCGCAACAATCGCCGCGACCGCGTCAAAGCAGAAGTAGCTCCAAAAGAATTTGATGACGTTACAATCGCTATTGATCGCGTTTCACGTACTGTTGCTGGTGGTCGTCGTATGCGCTTTAAAGCTTTGGTTGCTCTTGGCAATCACAAGAATAAAGTTGGTGTTGCTGTAGCAAAAGGTAACGACGTCACTACTGCCGTTCAAAAGGCTACTGCTAAGGCTAAGAAAAACATGATTACCTTCAATCTGGATGGCGAAACAATCTGTCACGAAGTTGAAGTAAAAGTTACCGGTGCTGACGTGCTCTTAAAACCAGCCGCGCCAGGTACTGGTATTATCGCCGGCGGCGTCGTTCGTTCAATTATTGGCCTAACAGGTGTTAAGAACTTGATTTCTAAGTCACTTGGTTCAACCAATAAAGTCAACATTGCTTACGCCGTTATCGAAGGCCTCAAGCAGCAAACCCCACGTTCCGAATGGAACACAACCAAAAAAGCTGCTAAAAAAGAAGCTCCTAAGACTAAAAAGGAGACCAAATAATGAAGTACAACGAACTACAAGTCAACGCCAACACCCGCCCGTCCCGCAAAGGTCGTGGTATCTCCGCCGGCCAAGGTAAAACCGCCGGTCGTGGCACCAAAGGCCAAAAAGCCCGTACCGGTCATCGCAAAATGCCTG
>JAFROU010000026.1 GCA_017429465.1 Candidatus Saccharimonadota bacterium | reverse complement strand
GGGATCGCGACACGGCTTCAAGTGAGAAATTAGATAACCCGCTGGACATGTGGATTGTTACGCGCGTGCATGAGCTAAGAAATCAACTCACAGTAGGCATGTTTGAATATAATTTACCAAAGGCGCTTGAAAACGTGCTGCCGTTTATTGATGATCTTTCAAACTGGTTCGTGCGTCGTAGTCGCCGTCGTTTCTGGAAGTCGGAAGACGATGCGGATAAAAATGAAGCCTACAGTACGTTATATTATGTATTAGTATATTTGAGTAAAATTCTTGCACCGTTTGTACCATTCTTAGCTGAGGAATTGTACCAAAAAATGATTGGTAAGGAAGAATCGGTTCACCTTTGCGATTGGCCAGAGGCAGGAGTGATTGACGACCTCGTCTTAAAGAGAATGAGTGAAGCTAGAACTGTAATTACGGATGGTTTGGCCTTACGTATGCAAAAAACAGAGACGGAAGACCAGATTAAAGTACGTCAGCCACTGGCTTCATTAGAGTATGCAGGCGAAGAACTCCCTGAATTTTATGAGAAAATCATCGCCGAGGAGGTAAATGTTAAAAAAGTTACTCACGGCGATACACTAAAGTTAGACAAAAAGTTGACGCCAGAACTAAAAGACGAAGGTTTTGTACGTGAGCTCATTCGTGTGGTGCAAGCCGCGCGCAAAAAGGCTGGATTAAACGTGGATGATCGCATTAAGCTTTGGGTGAACTGTGAGGTGCCAACTAATTGGGTTGAGACGCTTAAAAACGAGGTCCTAGCCACTGCATTTGGCGAAGGGAACTACGAATACGACGAAATTGTAGAAGTAGACGGCAAGAACATCACAATTTCGCTCGAAAGGAGCTATAATCTAGACGGAAACTTCCCGCGTTCATATAACGCGGGAGTTTTTTGTGCCATTTTTATATCTGTTAATTTGACAGAACTATAAAATTAAAGCATAAGTATTATTGACAAAAATGAAAAAGTGTGCTAGTATAAAAAATAGTTAGACAATAAATAAAAAAATCTAACAAGAATAAAAACAAAAAAAGGAAAACAAAAATGAAAAATATCAACAAAATACAAAACGAAGGAGGAGAAGGGGAGTATAAAGTCCCTGGAGAAGTATATAACGCTAACTGGCGCGATGACATCGCCGAGCAAGCCGACTCAGAAAAGCTTGATTTCGAAACCTTTGATAATGAAGCCAAATATAAATCACCTGAAATTGTAGACGCAGAAACCTTGAAGAGAATAAAATCTCGTCAAGTAGGTCAAAGGGTTCTTGATCTGTTTTCCTTTAGAAAGGCAGCTTAATAATATAAGATAGACAACTTATATAAACTTTAAGAAGGAACTTACCAATGTAATATAGACTCACCATAAATTATAAAAACCGAACACTATGTTCGGTTTTTTCATTTAAGCGTGGTTGTTTTTTTGAGATAGTACGTCTCTTTTTTCGACTTGACAAATATAAGATGGTTATGGTAAGATGAACATGCAAAGGTCATAAAAAATAAAAATTTAAGATTGAAAGGTCTTATCATGGACAACGTAAATGCCAACAGTTTACCAGCCGATGATCAACTAGACAACATGAGCGAGAACGAAATGCTCGATTTGTTCGTTGACCAATTAATCAAAGACAAGGGTATGGATACTCTTGAGGATGATTTAAAAGGTGAAGTTAAAACAGAACTTAAGGAGCAATTGGTTTATCGCATCAATCAAGCGATTATTGCCGCATTGCCAGAAGAACAAGAAAAAGAGCTTGATGAAAAATTAGGCCAAAATACCGCTGATGCAAATGCAATCAATGAGCTAGTTGAAAAATCTGGTATAGATGTGACAAGTATCGTTGAAGAAACCATGGCAGAATTTAGAGAAGTTTATCTCGGTGCTGAAGAAGCTTTGGGCGAACCGGAAGGAGAGTCTGATGATGAGCCAGTAGCCGATGATGCTCCAATCGAAAAGCTAGTGAAAGATGCTGAAGAGCTGATTGAAAAGCCGGATGCTGGAGAGCCAGAAGCTGAGGAACCGGAAGCTGAAGAAAGAGCCGAAGAGCCAGAAGAGGCTCCGAAGCCACTTTCCGCCGAGGAACCAAAGGAAGAAGAACCGGAAGTTGTAGAAGCTGAAGAAGAAGTTCCAGCCGAAGAGCCGGCAGCTGAAGAAGCTGAAGAGCCAAAAGCTGAGAAGCCAGAGCCGAAAAAAGAGCCAGAAGAGCCTCAGGGTGTGCTAGATCTTGATCCGGCAATTAACCTAATCGATGACGAAGAAAAGGCGGAATAAAATGAGTGAAGCTAAGCCATTTTTAAAAACAGGGGAAAGAGATTTTAAGAGTGAGGCAGAGAAGGAACAATTTTTGCGCGATTCAGAATGGCTTAAGCAAAACATAGGGACCACTGCGCTTACTGCAGTAGATTTGTCCCAAAACGCCAGACAAATGGCAGTTGAAAATGCCAGGGAAAGATTCGAAAAGGAACAGAGTGAAAATAGAACTTTGTCGGACTTTATTTTTGGACGAAAAAAGGAAGTTGGACAAGGACTTGGTGCAGCGATTAAAAACTCGGTAAAATACGGCATTGGTCGAGATGTGACGATGAGCAAATTAGCTCAAAGTGAGCAAAAAGAGATTCGTGAAACAGGTAAGTTATATCACGAAGGTGACGGAGAGCAGGATATCTTAAGGCGCTTTGTAGGCGCGCGCGAACAAGCTTTGCGTGAAGATTTGTTGGATGCTGACTCCGGCGAAAGTATTAAGAATTTGCATCAACAGGATAAGCGTGCTTATACAGTACGCCAAGAATTATTAAAATATGCCAAAATAATGAACTCGGTTGACATGAGCGATCCGGTTGAGGCGGCGAAGCAGATTGCGAAAGCAAAAACTAGCTATCAAGCTCAAGTGGAAAAATGGCGCGCGAGCGGGTTCTTGTTTGATAAGAATGCTGGTAAGGACGCTAAGGTCGAGATAGATAACTTGATTGAACTTGGTGAAAACTTTGATAAGCTAGCCGGTCATCATATTGGCGAAATTGCATTAAAGAAGTACTTCGATCAAAAAGTCAATCTATCAATTGGTTCAGCTAGTGCTGGTCTAAAAACAAAAGAGCAAGTTGACTTCACGACCGACATGGTACTTAAAGTTGGTGGTGGTGCTGTGCTTGGCGCGGCGGCAGTCTATGGTGCTAAACGTGGTATACGTATGGCACTAGGTGCGGTTGGCGGTGCAGCGGTTATTGGTGGGGCGTCTGGTTGGCGTAGAGCGAATGCTGCTTGGATTAAAGATCAAAAGGAACGTGCCTTTGGTAACGAAGGTGGCGAAGCCGAAGAGGGCGTTGAACTAGAACCGGGCAATAAGAAATTTGAAAAAATGAATTTTGGCGGCAAATTAAGTGCCGAAAAAATGGTAGAAAAACTAAACAGCTATCTTGATGCAGACGGTAATCTTTTGCCAGATATTAATGGGGACAATCTCGAAAAATTGCAGGAGGTCGTGAACGCTCTAGCGGAAATTCGTGCACGTTCGAATTTATCTAATAAAAACAAGATTGATTTATTCTCCTTTAGCGGTAAAGCAAACCTAGAAGATTTGCGTACGCAAATGTTGTTAAGAAGTGCGCAAATACGTAAAGCTTTGAAGAAGCAAGGTGGTGATGTTGAGACCATGTTAAATAACGCCATTGATCTTCGTACAACTAAGCTCGAAGAGCAAGTGATGGGTTCGCAAAAAGCATTGCGTAGTTACAAGACTAAGCAGGCCGTAAAGGGTGCTTTGATTGGTGCTGCAGTGGCTGGCGTTCTAGTAGGAGTAAAGAACTATCGAACGACCGGTTCGCTACTAGGCAAAAGAGCAGCATTGTTTGCGAGAAGAGGAAATTTGACCGAAGCTGATTTGAACGGTACCGCTACTCCGGACCAGCAGGCTGCAGCTGTAGCGGCTGAAGCCGCTCCTGGCGGTAGCGGCGAAACCTTTATTGGCAATGAAGCAGATCGTATTGGTGGCGCAACGGAAAACGTCTTCCTTTATGATGTTGAAGGCGACGGTGACTATGAACTATTCGTGAATGGTGAGCAAGTAGCTTACGATTTGCAATTTGATTCTAAGACTGGCGAGTTAACTACTGCATCCTTGCAGAGATTACAAGAGGCTGGCTTTAGTGTGCGCGAAGGTAATCCAGTAGTTGGCGAACACTCATTATTCAATACTGAGACTGTAAGCGTCCGCGATTTCATTAGTCGCGGCGAAGGCCTTAAACATATTACTGGTCGCACTTGGGAAAGTGGCGTAGTAAATATGGAAGGCACAACAGGTCACTTGAGCGAAGACGGTTCTTACTATGTCTTTGATACTAACGCTGAGAATCTTGCAGATAAAGGATTACTGTCAGAGCTTCGCTTTGGTATGTCTGCGTCTGGTGAAGCCCAGAGCGACCTATTTGTGCTAGATATTGATGATGCTACGGGTGAAATCAGAGTGCCAGTAGATAGCCCAGCGGCAAGCTTGTTTAGCGTTAACGCCGACAATAGCGTCAGCTTCCTTGGTAAGTATGGCGAAATCATGGATATCGTGGGTGATGAAAATCAAGCTCAAGTTTCGGCTAAGGTCTTTGCAACTATGACGGGTACTGATTCTGTGGCTGGCATTAGAATTAATACGCCATTTACGGGTGCGGCAATACGTAATTATATTCTTGCAACTGCAAATGGTACAGAAATTGAAATGTCTGCAAACGATATTCAGGACGTTGGTTTTAACGAACTTTGGAATGCGCACGTTGAATATCACAGCGATGGTGATATAACGCTCGGAAATGGTGGCGTTGTTCATGATATCGATATTAAGAACGGTTACAATAGAGGTTTAGATCAGTATTATGCTGGTACAGAACAGTCGTTATTAATTGACGGCTCTGCAAAGGCAAATGTGGTGAACTATGGTACAGCAATTAACCTTGAATTTGATGATGCCGGAAACTTAATCAATCAAGACTATGTAGCCAATGAAATTGTTGAAGGCATTGCTACGACGCCAGAAGTTATGGCTGAATATGCCACAGCACTTGGCTTATTGCCAGAAGTTGATACGGAAGCTGAATTTAACGCCTTGGTTGACCAACTACGTACTGATCCAGAATACTTCAAACAGTTAGGTAACCTCACGATTGATAGATTCCTCGAAAGAATGGCCGGCGGTAAATTAACTGTTGAACAAATGTATAACAATTATGCGTCAGGCTACACTTATCCAGGTGAAGGAATTGACTTAAACGTAGGCTTTAGCCATAACGTTTATCATAGCGGTGGCGTTAATCTAATTAGATTATATGATGCTTCAGGTAGAAATATTACCGAAGGAGGTACTTATGGCTACATCCTTGGACTTAATCATGATTACGTAGATGGTCAGGTAGCGGGTTGTAAGCAGTTGGCCGGTAGAATAGGTGGTTCACCAACACCTCCAACTCCACCAGAAACACCAACACCTCCAACTCCACCAGAAACACCAACACCTCCAACTCCGCCAACTCCACCAGATGAACCAACTCCGCCGGATGAGCCATGGACTCCACAACCGAAGGGGCCAGACACGCATTCGGGCGGTGAAGAGATTCCGTTAGGATTAACCGAACAACCAACTGGTGTCGAGATAGTGTCTGGATCTCCAACTAATCATGTTGACCCAGGTGTAGCTCCAGGGTCTCAAGTGGTTGGCAGTGACCCATCGATTTATTCTAACATTCCAGCTCAGGGTGCGGGCAGTGCTACGGAAACAACCTATTCACCAGATACTTCTGGTTGGGCCGGTAGTGACGCTGTCTCGGATATTCCAATCGTTGGTGGTGGTACCGAAGCGCCTAGCGTAGAAATTGATACCGGCGGAGGTGGTGTCGCTCCGGCGGCTGGATCAGCTGGTGCAGACACATCATATTCGGATGATGACTTAGCAGCAATATTTAACGAGCAAGGAGGCAACTAATGAAAAAAATAAAAATGCTACTAGGATTGGTCTTCGCGATTGCGCTGATTCCAATCGTAAACGTATCAGCTGCAGATGAAGACGTGTGGGGTCCACAATCGCGTGAGACTTTCACTTGGAAAGTACCTTCATCTTACCGCACATTTAACTCTATCACTGATAACCCAGATATTGGTGATGAGCGTAATTTCGTGCGCGTCAAGGAATTTGGAAAATCCGGCCCGCATTTAGACAACGCAACAATTGAAGTCGGTAAAACTTATGAGGTATATGTGTATTATCATAACGGTGCCTCGGCTGATCTCAACTCGTCTGGCAAGGGAATTGCCAACAATGTCCGCTTAAAGATTGATATGCCTTCCGAACTGAAAGCAGGACAAGCTGCAAAGATTAAAGGTACGATTAGTGCAACAAACACCACGCCTACCAGTGTTTGGGATACAGCTTACTTAACAGCTAATGATACAGTTTATCTACGTTACGTACAAAATTCCGCAGTGATTCATAACGGTGGTTCAGCTAATGGTTCAGTGCTTGATGGTAATGCTCTCTTCGGTGAGGGTGCCAAGCTAGGGCATTGGTCAAACCAATGGGGAATTATTCCGGCTTGTAACGAATACGCTGGCTACGTCACTTTTCGTGTAGTAGCTGATCAACCAAAGTTCTACATCACGAAGGAAGTTTCTACCGATGGTGGCAATACTTGGAGTGAAACTGCTACGGCGGAACCTGGCCAAGAATTGATGTTTAAGATTACCTATAATAACATCGGTACAACAGAGCAAAAAGGTGTTACAGTACGCGATTCCTTAGCTCTTACAGATGGTTTACTTGATTATGTGCTTGGTTCAACCAATGTGAAGATTCCGGCAAATGCTGATTATGTGGCATCACCAGATAAACTATTTACTGAGGATGGTTTAGTAATTGGTAACTTTACAGCTGGGCAGACATCTTCGATTATTTATAAAGTGAAAGTTGCAGATGATATAGACAAATTTATTTGCGGTGCGACGGTACTTTATAATGGTGCTTCAGTGGCTACGGCTAATGGCACGATGTATGATAAGGCCAAGATTACAATTAATCGTACTTGTGATACGCCAGAAGAAATGCCAGAAACTGGTCCTGCAGAAATTATTCTGGCAGTTGTAATTGCATTGGGTATTGGCGCAGGTGGCGTATACTACTGGCAGTCACGCCGTATGGTAAAGGTCTTAGAGGATAACTCCTTAGGTCTTCACAAAAACGACAAAGTATGATAAAATAATCCAAGTATTAATTAAGGAATAATATGAAAAAAGCAGTAATCCTCGTTGGCGGGAAGCAATATCTCGTTGAGGAAAAAGAGACCCTTAGGGTGGACCTCCTCCCTGAAGGAACTAAAGAGCTCGAAACTGATGCTTTGCTCGTAATTGACGGTGATAAAACCACGGTCGGTACTCCAACGGTCAAAGGCGTAAAGGTTTCAGCTAAAGTAGTCGAAGCTAAGGTCGCCGGTGATAAGGTCCGTGTGATTCGTTATCATTCCAAGAAGCGTGTTCATACTGAAACTGGTCATCGCCAAAAATATTCCGAAATTCAGATTACTTCGATTAAATAAGAGAAATCGCCCGAAAGGGCGATTTTTTGTGCTATTATATACTTATGGCTAGAGTTATCTGTATAACGAACCAAAAAGGAGGTGTCGGTAAGACTACAACAGCAGTCAACCTGGCTTTTTATTTGGCAAAAGATAAATTTAAAGTCTTATTAGTGGATTTTGATCCGCAGGGAAATGCCACTTCTGGTTTAGGGTTAGATAAGTTGGCTCTTGGTGCTAGTATGACGGAAGTAGTGTTAGGTGTTGCAGAAATGACTACTATTATTTCGCCGACAAAATACAAAGGTTTTGATTTGGCGCCAACTACGCCACAACTAGCAAATGCCGAAATCGAGCTCGCTAAAATGAATAAAAGATTTGCACGCCTGAAAACTGCCATCAGTAAGGTTGCAGACAAATATGATTATATTATCATCGATTCGCCACCAAGCCTGTCGCTTTTGACTGTAAATGGCATGATCGCTTCTGATTATCTACTATTACCAGTGCAAACAGAGTTTTATGCACTAGAAGGCGTCGCGCAGCTGCTCGAAAGTATGAAACTAGTGCGACAGAAGATGAATCCAGATTTGAAATTACTTGGTGTACTTGCAACGATGTACGATAAACGCACTTCTTTGTCGTCACAAGTATTGGCGGAGATTAAGAAGTATTTCAAGGATAAAGTATTTAAAACCACGATTCCACGTAACGTAAGGGTGGCAGAGGCGCCAAGTCATGGTGTGCCAGTGGGATCTTACGATAAGTTTAGTAAGGGCGCAAAGGCTTACAAGGAGCTTGCCCGTGAAGTGGAAGCGAGGACCAAATAATGGCAACGACACATGGTTTAGGAAGAGGATTCGAAAGTCTAATCCCAACAGATTTAGTGGATGATGAATTTGATCCTACGTCTTTAGAAGACGAAAAAGTCAGCACCTTGAAGGAGCTGAAGCTAGAAGAAATTGTACGCGACGAGGAACAGCCACGTCGTGAATTTAGAGGCGAGGCAATGGATGCTCTTGCGGCATCAATTCGTGAACATGGTGTACTCCAACCAATTGTAGTGACTAAAGAAGATGATAAATATAAGATTGTAGCTGGGGAGCGCCGTTGGCGTGCTGCTAAGCTAGCAGGATTAAAGACGATTCCAGCAATTGTACGTACGGTTGATGCGCAAAACCGTTTAGAGCTAGCAGTAATTGAGAATGCGCAACGTGAAGATTTGAATGCGATTGAACTTGCTACGGCCTACGCTAAGCTAAAAGGTCAATTTAACTTATCGCCAAAAGAGATTGCTGGGCGCGTAGGGAAGAGCGAGTCCTCGATTGTTAATACGATGCGCCTTTTGAACCTGCCTGATGACGTTAAAAAAGTAATGGTAGAAAATAAATTATCTGAAGGCGTGATGCGTCCGTTAGTAACGGCGGAGCCAGAACTAGTGAAGAAGGTGTTGCCGAGAATTGTGGATGAAGGATGGACAGCGCGTAAGGTTGAGCGTTATGTAGCCGACAATAGAAAGCGAAGCTCGGATCGGGCAATCAAAGAGAATGTCTATGCAAGAGACGAAATGATTATTGGCGAGAAGATGGGTCTTACGGCCAAGATTCGCGGTAGGAGTATCACCTTGACGTGTAAAACAGATGAAGACTTGAAGAAATTGATAAAAAGCTTTGAAGATTAATTCTTTTTCTTAGGAGCGGGAGGCAGCGGCTTCTCGCTTTTTTTGAGGATTGAAAGTTGTTGGCGCAGTTTGGCGCGTGCGTGTGGAGTGATAATTTTCTGAAGCCAAGATTCTTTTGGCGTCTGGTTTTTGCTGGTAATTATTTCCACTACGTCACCCTGTTGCAATTTTTTATTAAGGTTACTGATTTTGCCATTGATTTTAACACCAGTGACGTGACCACCGATTTCGGAGTGTAAGCGATAGGCAAAATCAAGTGGAAGGGAACCTTTAGCCAACTCAATAATGTCGCCTTTTGGCGTGTAAACGAAAATTTTATCGGCAAAAAGGTTAAGTTTGAGCTTGTTTAAATCAACCTTTTTACCTTCGCGTAGCCTGGCAGCGGCAGTTTGAAGTTCAGTAATCCAGAGCAGGTTAGTTGGTAGGTGTTGAATCTTGCCTTCTTTATAGTTTTTGGTCACTTTCTGTTCGTTGTAATAGAAGCTGGCAGCAAGACCGC
>JAFROU010000025.1 GCA_017429465.1 Candidatus Saccharimonadota bacterium | reverse complement strand
TTGTCAATAGTTTTTTCCACAAATTGTGAAAAAGATTATGTTTTAATGTTCGGTTTTTGGACATAATATTACAACATATTTTTTAGCAAAAGTGCATTGACAAAACGGTAGCGGTATGATATAATGCTTATAACACTCTGAAGTAGGGTGGTGTTTATTAATGAATTTGGTGGGCAGAAGGAGTTCTAGAATGGCTGGAACTAAAGCTGGCGGTCTTAAGGCTGCTGCTACTAACAAAACCAAATATGGCAAAGAATTCTATGCCCGTATTGGTCAAAAAGGTGGCCGTAATGGTCACACCGGTGGTTTTGCTGCCAATCCTGCACTTGCCCGCATTGCTGGTGCTAAAGGTGGTCGCATTTCCCGCCGTGGTCCTGCTAAAAAAGCTGCCTAATCAGTTTTTAGCTTAAGAAACTCCCCATTTGGGGAGTTTTTTGATATGATTTTATAAAAGGAGGGAAGATGAACCTAAACGAATATCAGAAGTTAGCTAAGAAATATGATAGTTTTGAGCCAAATGGTAAGGTTTTATCGGCTGGTATGATGGAGAAGATACTCGGTTTAGTCGGTGAGGCAGGTGAGACGGTCGATAAGTTTAAGAAGGTGATTCGCGACAAAAACGGGGTGATAAATGCTGAGGACAAGGAGGCTTTAACAAAGGAGCTTGGCGATGTACTCTGGTATGTGGCTTCAACAGCTCGTTACCTAGATGTGCCCTTAGATGAGATTGCAAGGAAGAATATCGATAAATTGCAGAGTCGATATGAGAGAAATAAACTACACGGAGAAGGAGATGACCGATGAAAAGTAAGGTCTATTTTATTCGCGAAGTGTCGCCGGAGGCTTTAGTAAAGGTTTTTGAGGCACTAAAAAAGGAATTAAAAGGTAAAGTGGCAGTAAAGTTACATTCTGGTGAGGCGGGGAACCAGAACTATTTAAGGCCAGAGTTTGTTAAGCCTTTGGTAGATAAGGTTGGTGGCACGGTAGTGGAATGTAACACTGCTTATCCGGGGAAGCGTAATTCGACCAGAAAACATCGTAAACTGATCAGTGAGCATGGCTGGGATAAGACATTTGATTTTGACCTGTTAGATGCGAATGGTCCAGATTTAGTGCTACCGATTGAAAAAGGTAAGGTGATTAAAGAAAACTACGTTGGTAAAAATCTGGCCAAGTATGATTCGATGCTGGTACTATCGCACTTTAAGGGACATCCGATGGGTGGTTACGGTGGTGCATTGAAGCAGCTTTCAATTGGCTGTGCTTCGACTGCTGGCAAGAGTTGGATTCATTCAGCTGGAAAACATAAAAACCAATTCATGGTTTGGGGTGATTTGCCAGCGCAAGACTTGTTTCTAGAAGCGATGGCGGATGCCGCTAGCTCTGTAGTTGCATATTTTAAGGGGAATATGGCGTTTGTGAACGTTATGTGTAATATGTCGGTGGATTGCGACTGCTGTGCGGAGGCGGAAGACCCATGCATGAAGGATATTGGGGTGTTAGCTTCGCTTGATCCAATTGCGATTGACCAGGCTTGTATTGATTTAGTGAAAACTGCCGACGATAAGGGAAAAGAACACTTATTAGAACGCATTAATTCGCGTCATGGCGAACACACAATTGAGGCAGCGGCTGAGCTTGGATTTGGCTCACGTGAGTATGAATTAGTAGAATTATAAATCGTCACAATGAGGACAATGATAGTGCCCGTCAGGGGTTTGATAGCGAGTGAGATGGCATTTTGGGCATTTTGACTTAGTGTGAAGCCAATCTCGGTAAGAATCGAGCTCTGTTTCGACAAACTCCTCATCGTAACTTACGCCAAACTCTGAGCAGAGGTTTTTGGCATTCTCCCAAGCTAAGCGCTCAATTTTAAGGCGCTCTATATCGGTTTGGTAGTCATATTTATTAGAAAGGGCATGGCCTAGTTCGTGTAGTGAGAGTAACTCAAAATTAGGGGTATCTTCTGGCCCTAAAATGATGGTTTTTGGTGGACGAAAGGAAAAACGAGGCCCAGTTTTAAAGGTTAGATTCTTATATCTACGCTTTAGATTTTGCGTAAAGGTAGCAACCATAGATAACAGACTCCGTCGGACGTTTAGCTTTAACAACTCTTGGATGATAGACTAGGGAATCAGGGAATTTAAAATAAGGGTAGATTTTGTTAAAAACAAGTCCAAGTGGACCACCTACGACGATGGTATCTGGATGATAGTTGCGAATGATGTCAGTCAAGCCAAGACAGACGCGTTTAGCTACGTCTTCGTAGGCTTTCTTACCGCGCAATTTGATGATGTCTGGGAGGTCATAAACACGGCGAATAGCAGAAACGGCGGCAATATCTTCCCATTCTAGAGTTTCGTCATTATAGGTATATTGCCAGTGGCCCGGTTCGAATTTGGCGGACTCATGCGAGAGCTTACCGTTCTCAACGATACCACCACCGATGCCGGTGCTAAAAGTGAGGTAAATGGTTTTGCCGGAACGGCCTTTTGATTCATAAAAAGTAGCCAAATCGGCATCGTTAACAAAGAAAATTGGGCAGTTGAACAAGTTTTTTATAGGGGAGTAGAGGTCAATATTTGGCCAATTGAGGTTGCCGAATTTGAAGGTATAATTTTCTTGAACGATTCCTGGAATCGCTACGACGACGGTCTTGATTTTGGCGCGCCTAAATGGCTGTAGGTTGATAGAAAGTTCGTTTAAGAATTGAGTTTGGTTGTGATTTGTGGGGAATTTAAAGCGTTTGATGCAGTGACCGTGTCTGGTGAACAGAGCAAGAAGCGTTTTTGTACCTCCAATGTCGATTGCTAAATACATGTTTCAATTATAGCATTCATAGAAAAAGAGTGTAGGTTGTTTTTGCCTCTTAAAAATGCTATAATTAAAGGAGTGGGCAATTGGGAATCCAATGTACTTTACAAATTGTTTTATTTTTAAATGAGGGGGTGTTTATTTGAAAATTGAGATTATAAGGCAATGCGATATCAACGGTAAGCTGGCTGAAGCAAAGACGATCGTAAAAGAGGAGCTATTAAGCGCACTCGACGATGTTCCAATTTTAGTCAGAGTACAGGACTGGGAGGAAACGCCAATTGGTACCATAGAAATCAATGGTGCGCCGGCTTTCGTCTCTATTCGTACAGAATTTCTGGATGTGAAGGAGCTAGATGTCAGGGGTGACGGTTTTGGAATGTACTATAGCATTTCGGATACCAGAGCATATCCTTTTGGTGAAAAAACTAATGACCTTAATGACGAATTCAAGAATTGGTATTGTTGCAGAATTGGCAATAACGGAAGTGGCGGAAAACGCGGTCGCGAGAAAGAATTCTTGCCTGGATATGCCGATTACGACGCAAATGACCAGAAAGCTATTTCTGACATCACTACCAAGGACTGGATGATGGCCAGATTGATGGTCAACGCGAGTTCTTTTACGGGCAATTATTTGCAAATGGAAAAGCGTATAAATGCTCCGTGTGAGACTGTAGTGATCAGAAAGGTATCTAGGATACTGAAGGCGACTAAACAAACGGTTCTGTTGAAATTTGACGAAGCAGCACATGTCTGGAAGTGTAGTTCTGAAGATGTAGAAATTCCGGTAACGGTACAAAGCCCACAGTTCTTACAGATGATTGACTACACGATAAAATTACTCGAACGAGCATGAGGAAAATAAAACAATTTGGCAAAGCGGTCTAAAGGCCGCTTTTTCTTTGACAAATAGAGAAGAATTTGATAGAATAGGAAAAGTTTTTGGATCCGTTCAAAAGTTGGGGGCTTTTGAACGGGTCTAAAGGAAGGAAAAAATAATATATGGCAAAAGATGCCAAAATGACTATGGATGAACTCCTAGCTAATGCGGATGATTCCATTAAACAAGTTGTAGCGGGCGATATCGTCTCAGGAAAGGTAATGTCCGTTAAAAAGCACGAGATTTTAATCGATCTAGGTGCTAAGGGCGTAGGTCTAGTACCACGTCGCGAAGCTTCATACGCTCGCAATATGAATGTTGGTGATGAGGTCACAGCCTCTGTCATCGATGCAGAAATGGAAGATGGCTATGTGCTACTTTCTCTTCGTAAGGCTGTGAAGGATAAGGGTTGGGATGAGATTAATGCCAAACTCGATAATGCTGAAATCGTGGAAGTTACGCCATTTGACGCTAACCGTGGCGGTCTCTTAGTTGAATATGAAGGTATTCGTGGTTTCTTACCAGTTTCTCAACTTTCAGCTGAGCACTACCCACGCGTAGGCTCTTCTGACAAGGATGAAATTTTGCAACGTCTAAACTCACTCGTCGGTAAGCCAATTCGTGTACGTATTCTTGATGCAATTAAGAAAGAGAATAAATTAATTTTCTCTGAAAAAGAAGCAATCAAAGATGGTCTTGCCGCTCGTTTTGCCGAGCTTAAAGTTGGCGACACTGTTAAAGGTGTGGTTACTGGCGTAGTTGACTTCGGTGTGTTTGTAAATGTTGATGGTATTGAAGGTTTGATTCATATTTCCGAGATTTCTTGGGAACGTGTTAATAATCCAGCTGACTACGTAAAGGTTGGCGAGACTATCGAAGCTAAGATTATCGCTATCGATAAAGAACGTCTATCCCTTTCAATGAAGCAACTCAAAGAAGACCCATGGCTATCTGAAATCGAAACCCTGAAGAAAGGTACTAAAGTTGAAGGTACGGTTACTCGTATTACTCCATTTGGTGCATTCGTGCAGATTTCACCAGCTGTTGAAGCCCTAGTTCACGTCTCTGAACTTGGTGAAGGCAGCGATGTTGATCCAGAGAAGGTCTTTACCTTAAATGAACGTAAGGAATTCAAGGTACTTGATATTGATAAGGAAGGCCGTAAGATTTCACTTTCAATTGTCGACAAAAAGAGCAAAAAATAATATCGCTACAAGGAGCCCCCACAACGGGGGCTTTTTGGTGGAATATGGTATAATGTGATAGTTATGGCAAAGAGAAAATTTGGTGACCGCAAGGACGCTAGAAAGATTAGAAAAATACCTGGTTTAACTCAGATTTCGATTGATTTGAAACCAAATCGTAGTGTGAGCGACGTTTATATTAATCAAAAAATGGACGTGACGAAGCTAGTAAAATATATCGAGAAAAAGAAGAAAAATGGAGAAGATTATACCTATTTTCATGCTTTTGTGACGGCAATTGGCAAACTGCTTTATAACCGCCCAGTTTTGAACCGTTTTGTGGCTAATAGGCACATTTATGAGCATAATGACGTAAAGATATCGTTTGTCGCGAAGGTAGCTTTTGACGATAAGTCAGATGAAATAATGATGATTGTAAAAATTGAGCCGAATGACACGATTAAAACTATTGGTAAAAGAATCAAGAAGCATGTTGATGAATTGCGTAGTTGTAAACACTCAAAGAAGGGCGCAAATAGCGCGATTGACATCCTAGGAAAGCTACCAAACGTATTAAGGGTGCCGGTAGTGGGGCTGTTTAAGTGGTGCGACAAGAAGGGGGTTTTGCCAGCTTCTTTATGCGAAGATAATCTGTATTATAGTAGTATCATCGTCTCTAACCTGGGTTCAATTAAGTGTGGAGCAATCTGTCATAACATCAATGACTTTGGTGAATGTTCGTCACTGGCTACTTTTGGTGAGATTAAATCAGAGCAGGTAGTGAATGAAAAGGGAAAGGTGGAGATTAGAAAGCTTTGTGAATTTGGAATAAACATGGATGAACGTATTGGTGATGGTTATTACTTTGCGAAGTCGTTAAAAATGTTACAGTACATCTTTGATCATCCGGAGATGCTAGAGGAGAAGGCTAGTGAAAAAATCGAAGCAGCAGAAATTAGATAAAAAGCTACGTCCGTGGCTGAACTACTACGGGAAGATTCCGGCAAATTTGGAATATCCAGATGGTTCGATGGTGGATGTGATTATCGAAAGTGCCAAAAAATGGCCAAATAACATGGCTTATTCGTATTTTGGTAATAAAGTGACTTATAAAAGCTTTTTAAAAAAGATTGAAAAGGCGGCAAGGGCGCTAAAGAATTACGGGGTGAAAGAAGGCGATAGGGTGACTATTTGTATGCCAAATACGCCAGAGGGCATCATTATGGTTTATGCCGTGAATATGATTGGTGCAATTTGTAATATGGTACACCCACTTTCTAGCGAGAAAGAGTTGGAATATTACATTAGAGCAGCTGAAAGTAAGTATGTTTTAGTGATAGATGTGGTATTTGACAAAATTTACCGTCTGAAGGAGTCGGCTGGGTTAAAACGTATCATTGTGGTGCGCGCGACGGGTGGTATGGGCTTTTTAAAGAAGAATCTCATTAACGCGATTAACATTAAGAAGGCTAAGATTCCGCGCGATGATAGTGTAGTGGTAACTTGGGATGAGTTTATTGTGAATTCATTTTTCTACCAGGGTGAAGTTTATCAGCATCGTAAGGCAGATGATCCGGCGGTGATTCTATATAGTGGTGGCACAACTGGTGCACCAAAAGGAATACTATTATCAAATTTAAACTTTAATGCGCTCGGTATTATGGCAACGACGGTAATTGACCAGGCGGTGCCTGGTGCAACGGTCCTATCGATCTTGCCGATTTTCCATGGATTTGGGCTGGGGGTTTGTATTCATACGCCACTTTGTATTGGTATGGGTTGTATCTTGATTCCAGCGTTCTCGTATCGTAAATTCGGCGATATTATCAAGAAAAACCAGCCAAACTTTATCGCTGGTGTACCGACTTTATATGAAGCATTGGTTGAGACTAAGTTAAAAGGTAATGACCTCGAAAGTGTGACGGCAGTGATTTGTGGTGGCGATGCCTTAACACAAACTTTACGTGATAAGGTAAACGCGTATCTTGATGAACATGGTTCAAATGCTAAAATTCGAGTGGGGTACGGTTTAACTGAAGCAACTGGCGCAGCTTGTCTTTCGCCAGAAAATACTTTTGAAAACAATATCATTGGCGCACCATTCCCAGATATGTATTTCAAGATCGTAAAGATTGGAACGCACGAGACGCAGGCAGTGGGACAGGATGGGGAAATATGCATTAGTGGTCCGCTAGTAATGATGGGTTATCTAGATGACGAAGCGGAAACTATGCAAGTTTTGCGTTATCATGATGACGGTAGACTTTGGTTGCATACTGGCGATGTAGGTTATTTGGGCAAAGATGGCCTGATTTACTTTACTCAGCGTCTAAAACGTATCATTGTATCTAGCGGATATAATATTTATCCAACCTATCTAGAATCGGTAATAAATTCACACGAAGCAGTATTAACTTCTACAGTGATTGGCGTTTCGCATCCTTACAAGGGTCAAGTGGCGAAGGCATTTATCGTACTAAAGGATGGTTATAAGCCTGGCAAAAAGATTGAACGTGAGATTAGGGAATTGCTGGCTAAGAGTGTGGCTGTCTATGCTTTGCCGGCCGAATATGAGTTTAAGGCGCAGCTACCAAAGACTTTGGTGGGGAAAGTTGCTTTTAAGAAGTTGGAAAACGAAGAGAATAAGAAACGCGAAAGACGAGAAAAAAGACAGCGAAATAAAAAGGTTGAGAAGAAAAAGTCGAAGAAGTAATTAGAAATAATATATCCAAAGAATTTGCAGATGAGTTGGGGCTGTAGATATATTAAATAAGGTTGGTTTTGAAGACGGATTTACATTTGATGAAACCAACGGTATAATCAAGGTTAATTCTTATGAATGGACTAACGATAATATATTTGTTGATGCGTTAGCATTATTAAAGAAGGAATTAGGAGATAATTATGACTTTTTACAAGAGAACACCATCGCAAGTAACTACATTGACAAATCTCGTCAAAGAGAAATTCTTGGAGAATGGTTGGGAACCACCGGTGAAGGGGGACAAAACGGGATACTCTATAACCGTGTTAAAGAAACCTACGACAAACTCGGACAAAAAGAAATAGATGATGTTGGAGTTGTAGATAATAACCAACTTGTTGGTAATGATTTTGATGAAATAATAACAAGAATAGCCAATAATGAAGCTAGTCCAGAAATTAGGCTTTTTGGGCTGGTTTTGCGGTGAGATATTTTTGAGCGCCCATAAAGGCAAAGGCGATGGTTAGGCCGAAGAAAATGGCGGCAAGGACATCGGTAAACCAATGCATGCCAGAGGCAACACGAGCGAAGGCTGAAACACCCATAAAGATAATAAGAAGGATGGTTAAGATGACGCGAGCAGTTTTACTTTTGATGTAACGTGGAAGTTCAAAAATAGTAGTGGCGATAACGCCGATAATACACATAATATGTGAGGAAGGGAAGGAATTAATAAGCTGGCCTTCTTCAAGAACTGGGCGATAGTTGATAACGATGTGATCAAAAATAAAGTATAGGGCGAAAAGAAGCATATAGGTGCCACCGAGTAGGAAGATATCAATATCAACTTTTTTGAGATTTTTACGTTTAATCCATTGGAAAAGTCCAAAAGCCGCAAAACAAAGCATGATAAAGATAGAAAAAAGTAGACAATAGTCGGAGAATTTGTCCCAGAATGTACTGGTGCCTAACCAGCGGAAAATGACGTCATTAATAGCTGAAAAACCGACTGCAGTATGTCCAGCACCGACAAGTTTAACGTCAATTAGGGTGACTAAAACGGTAAAAATGATTGATATGACGGCAAAAACGCCTGCTAAAATGAAATATTTTTTGTAAGACTTTTCCATAAGTTTATTATAGCATTTTAATTAGTTTCACAGTAGGAGTCGTCACCCTCTAGTTTGTAGAGGACTGCAAAGCTTCTAGAACTATTTGCTTGGATTGCCATTTTTTCATTGCAGGTTGCGTTAACTACAATGTGGATATTGTGATTTTGAGCCGTATGTGATTGCTCTTCAGATTCAGTGCCAGAGAATTTGAGGTTTTGTACTTGCGAATCCGGGCTGCAATAGTCGCCTTCTTTTTTGCCGTCACATTGAGTAACACGAAGATTATAGGCGCTACCATCTGGATCAAGGAAGGCTTGGGAACCAGTCAAAATGTAGTTAGCATAGAAGCGATACCACTTGTTGGAATGTG
>JAFROU010000024.1 GCA_017429465.1 Candidatus Saccharimonadota bacterium | reverse complement strand
TTTCATAATTTCGTCAGATTTGTTTTTGAATTCAGCGTCTACTTTATCACTAAACTCTTTGGTGATTTCGTCGATTTCCTTTTCGGCGCGTTTTTTGACGTCCTCTCCCATCTCTTCAGCTAATTTGATGGCTTTACGCGCGTCTTCTCGCACATTTCTTAATGCAACCTTAGCTTCTTCGACTTTGGCGGAAGCGTTTTTAACAATCTCCTTACGGCGCTCCTCGGTTAAAGCTGGGATTGGGACCCTAATTACGCGACCATCATCGGCTGGATTTAGCCCTAAAGATTGGTCGTTGCGGATTGCTGCAACAATTGCTTGGATATTAGTTGGATCAAAAGGAGTGATTACTAGCAATGTGGCATCACTAGCGGTAATGTTCGAAACTTGATTTAGTGGCATCGTTTGCCCGTAGACTTCCACTTTGATTCCGGACAACATATCTGGGTGGGCGCGTCCAGTACGGACTTTTTTCATTTCATTTTGAAACCGCTCGATTACGTTTTCCATTTTCTTGCGGTCTTCCTTGGTGTCAAACATAAATAACTCCTTAATTATAAGACTTATTATATCATACTGGTAATCAAAAAACACTACTCGGGGCCATAAACTTGAACGGTTCTAAATGTATCCCGAATAGTGTTAGCTTGACTATTCCTATATATACCTTGCTAGTATATTATTTTTCGATAGTATCGTTTGCCTTGGCTTTTTTCTCAGCTTCACGGGCCGCCTTCTTAGCCTTGTTTTCTAGGGCCTCTTTCATTTTGGCGGCCTTAGCAGCACGGGCCTTAAAGCGGTCTACGCGACCTTCGGTATCAATTATCTTTTCTTCGCCAGTAAAGAATGGGTGGCTTGCCGAAGAAATTTGTACCTTAATTAGTGGGTATTCATTGCCATCTTCCCACTTGATGGTTTCTTCGCTAATGGCAGTAGATTTAGTCAAGAAAGAAAAACCAGCTGCTTCGTCGGAAAAGACAACATAGCGATAATCTTTAGGGTGTAATTCTTTTTTACTCATAATTCTTGCCATTATATCAGATAATCTAAAAAAAGTAAAGGAAAAAGCGAGCCTATAGGCTCGCTTCTCCCAGTCCTCCCCACTGGGTTAGAGGATAACGTCGAGGTCATCAACGATTTCGTCGATAAAACCGTAGGCCAAGGCATCCTTAGGCAGCATGTAAAACTCGTCGCGTCGGTGACTGTCGTACTCTTCGCTGGTCATCTTACCATGAGACAATACGTGAGGTTTGATGATCTCCTCGCCATAACGTGTGTCAAACTCTACCCTGTCCTGCACTTTGCCAGTAGAGCCACCCACAAACGAGGAGCCGTCATGAAGCAAGAACGGAGTATACTTCAGCGAGTAGCGTTTAGCTCCGGTGATGCCAATCAGGAACGACATCGAGCTCAATTGTCCGAAGTTTATCGTATAGACCGGAGTCTTGCTCGCCTCGATAACCGAGATTAGCGCAAAGCCTTCGGCCAGATCGCCGCCAGGCGAGTTGATGTAGAGACGAATTGGCTCTCGCTCTTCTATGGGCTTGCCCACGTCTTCACGGTTGTAGTGCAAAATCATCTCCATCACTTCGCCGATCATCGAACGGCCGATGGTACTACGCTCGTCCTCATCGGGATCCAGGATGGATCCATAAAGATATAGCCGCCTCTGCCCTTGTTCGATGTACCGTGCAAACTCTTCAAAAGCGCACCCTGCATTAAGTGAGATTGAACCCGGAAAAGTGAACATTGCCTCTTGTGCTTGTTCGTGCATAGCGTACCCTCATTATTAACGTGCTCCCACCAATATTCTCTATGTTATACTACGAAAGCTTGATTTTTTCAAGAGTACGTGCTATAATAAAACCATATATTAATTTTAACGAAACAGTTTTTGGGAGGTTTCCTGGCATAACATGTCAATAGTTCCCAAAGACGAAGAGAAAGGAAATCATATGACAGTAAATGTCGATATGAAGGCTTTGCTAGAAAGCGGTGCTCATTTTGGGCACAAAGCTAGTCGCTGGCATCCTAAAATGGCGCCCTATATCCACAGTAAGCGCCAAGATGCACATATTATTAACTTGGAAAAAACCGTTGAAGGTTTAGACGCGGCTCTGCCAAAGATTACGGAAATTGCCAAGAGCGGTAAAAAAGTACTTTTTGTAGGCACCAAGAAACAAATGAAAGACGTAGTTAAAGAAGCTGCTGAGTCAGTAGAAATGCCTTACGTTACGGTGCGTCGGGTTGGCGGCACGCTCACTAACGTAGAAACCGTTAATCGTCAAATCAAAAAACTTAAAGATTTAGAACGCCGCATGAATTCTGGCGAGCTAGAAAATCGCTATTCTAAGCTAGAAGTTCAAAGATTTCAAGAAGAAATCGATGTCTTAAATGAACGCTATGGCGGCATCAAGGATATGACTGAGCAACCAGCCGCAATTGTAGTGGTAGACGCTAACGAAGAAAAAAATGCAATCAAAGAAGCCAAAAGCTTAAATATTCCAGTTTTTGCTTTTGTAGATACCAATGTAGATCCTACTTCGGTTGACTACGTTATTCCGATGAACGATGATTCTATCAAAGCTACTAAATTAGTACTTGGCTACATTACGGAAGCCATTAAAGAAGGTAAAAAATAATTAGGAGGCAATATGGCAGAAACAAAAGTTTCCATAGAACAAATTAAAAAATTAAAAGAGCTTTCTGGCGCTGGCCTAACTGATGCCAAGCAGGCCTTAGTAGAGGCAGATGGCGATTTTGACAAAGCCCTAGAAGCCATGCGTAAAAAAGGTCTCACCAAAGCCGAGAAACGCGGTGATCGCGAAACTCGTGAAGGCCTCGTGGAATCTTATATCCATGATGGTCGCTTAGGAGCTATCGTGGAAGTTAACTGCGAGACTAGCTTTGTAGCTAAAACTGAAGAATTTAAAACTTTGGCCCACCAAATCGCCATGCAAGTTGCGTCTATGAATCCTCTTTATGTTTCCGAGGATGATATTCCAGCCGAAGCTAAAAAAGCTAAACTAGAAGAACTAGAATCTGGCTTTAAAGGCCCAGAAAATATGAAAGACAAAATCCTAGAAGGCC
>JAFROU010000023.1 GCA_017429465.1 Candidatus Saccharimonadota bacterium | reverse complement strand
GCAGTCGCTTAGACTAAAAGATGCGGTGACTTTTTTGGCGTTTGCGGGCTCAAATGAGTTAAGCAACTTATATATAGTATATGAAGCAACTATTAAAGATGATGTAAAGATTGCACCGACTGAGAGGTATTCGGCCTATAAGTACGTTAAAATGGGGGAAATTAACGGCTTAAAGTTAGACGAAGCTAGCTTATCGGTGTTAGAGCTTGAGAATGGTAGTGCTGTAACTGAAGGTGCAACTCCTTACCGTGAGGTGGCCAATGCTGCCACTATCTATGTGGATGGTAGTAGCCATGGTAACCCTGGTCCATCGGGGATTGGCTATTATATTGTAGGTGAGGATGGTCAAGTTATTAAAAGGGGCGGTGAGTTTATTGGCTTTGCTACTTCAAGGGTTGCAGAGTATTATGCATTAAAGGAGGGTTGTGAACAGGCGCTTGAACTAGGGCTAAGATCAGTGCGTTTTGTGAGTGACAATCTGATGATGGTCAACCATATGAATGGTATTTACAAAGTGAAGAATCACGATTTAATGCATATATATGATGATATTCAAAACTTGCTGAAGAATTTTGAGGCGGTAGCTTTTGTGCACGTAAAAAGGGAACTAAATACAGAGGCGGATACCGAGGCTAACCTGGCGGTGAGTCGACATTTTAGTAGAGATGTGCTAGAATAATCATGAGCTTGAAAGACAATCGCTGGGGTGAATAACCCGAGAGGAAAGTCCGGGCAGTATAGGATACGGTAGTCGCTAACGGCGACCGTCCGCGAGGATAGGGAAAGTACCACAGAAACAAAACCGCTATTGTCGCTTTATGGATGATAGTAAGGGTGAAAAGAGCGAGGTAAGAGCTCGCAGCGCAGTATGGTGACATATTGCGGTGGCAAACCCTACTGACTGCAAGGAGTGCTAGATACTTTGATCCGAAGATGCACGCTCACCGCTAGAGCCTTGGAGCAATTCAAGGTCTAGATAGATGATTGTCACCTGATTTATCAGGCACAGAACCCGGCTTAATGACAGCTCGATAACAAAAAATCCCCCGAAAGGAGGATTTTTTGATGATAGCTAATTATTTAATTAGACCTTTTTTCTTGAGTGTACGTAAAGCAGAAGCTGAAACGTTGCACTTGATCTTTTGGCCGTTGATAACTAGAGTTTTCTTCTGTACGTTTGGTTTAAAAACCTTGCGGGTATGACGTTGGGAGAAGGAAACATTGTGGCCATACATTTTACCTTTACCGGTGATTTCGCAGACTGCCATGTTATTTCTCCTTTACAGTGTTAACGATAGCTTTGAAAGCTTCTTTATTATTAACAGCAAGATCAGCTAGGACTTTGCGATCAAGATTGATATTTTTGCTCTTCATGCCAGCGATTAACTGGGAGTAGGAGAGGCCAAGTTCGCGAGAAGCATTATTGATGCGGGTAATCCAGATAGCGCGAAGATCGCGTTTTTTGTTACGGCGGTCGCGATAACTATAGCGAAGGGCCTTGATAACTCCTTGTTTAGCAAGGCGGAAGCTACGGGTGCGATAGTGTTGCATCCCTTTAGCTTTATTTAAAATTTTATTATGTTTTGCGCGTGCAGGCACGCCACGTTTGACTCTCATGATTAAACTCCTAGTGCGGTCTTAACGTTTTTAGCAATTTTGCCTTCAATTACAGCTGCGGTGTGCATGTTGCGCTTTCTGGCTTTAGATTTTTTGGCAAGAATATGATTGCCGTAGGCACGTTCGCGAACTAATTTACCAGAACCGGTAATTTTGATACGCTTGGCAGTGCCTTTATGCGTTTTTAACTTTGGCATAGGTTTTCCTTTAGTTTATTAAAGTTTATAATAGCGCTTTTGAGCGCTTGAGGTACGACCAGGGAACCGTGGAAGTAGGAAATTACTTCTTCCGTATTCCGACTGATAGGTTACGTCCGTTAAATTGAGGTTTACCTTCGACGATGGCAATATCTGCCAAAGTGTCCAGGACTCGGTTTAAGAGGTCTTGACCAATTTCTTTATGGGCCATTTCTCGGCCACGGAAGATAATCATGATTTTAACACGGTCGCCGTCTTCGAGGAAGCCTTTAATCTTGCGGACTTTAATGTTAAGGTCGTTGTCGCTAATCTTAAGACCAATTTTCATTTGTTTTAGCTCGGATTGTTTTTCACGGGCTTTTTTACGATTTTTGGCCTCTTCTTTCATCTTTTGGTATTGGTATTTACCCCAATCGATGAGCTTGACGACTGGTGGGTTGGCGTTTGCAGCAATTTCTACAAGGTCAACTCCGCGATCACGAGCCAAGAGCCAGGCGTCACGACTCGACATGATGCCAAGTTGCTCCCCATCTGCACCAATTACACGTACTTCTGGATAACGGATTTCGCCGTTAATCTTAGTGTGCTGATTGTTACTAATGAGTGTATTCCTTTCTCTTGATTTAGATCTATGATAATTATACCAAATAAGTTTAGGGATGACAAGGGGTAATTTATTTTCGCTTCCGGAAGGTGAGAGCTTCGGCGATGTGCTCGCGTTTGATGATGGTCGCATGGTCTAAATCGGCAATGGTTCTTGCGACTTTGATGGTTTTAAAATAACTTCGTGCCGAGAGTTTAAGCTTGCTGGAGGCTAAAAACAGTAGCTGTTCGGCGCGTTCGTCGAGTTCGAGTAAAGTAGCAACTTGAAAAGATGAGAGAGAGCTGTTGAAAAGGCCGGGTTTATGATAACGGAGGTACTGCGTTTTGACCGCCTCTTTTATATTATTTTTTACAACATTATGCTCATGGTTAGTTTTACGCGTGGGCTTAATTAAGTCCTGGTTTTCAACTTTTTTAATTTCTAGAAACATATCGATGCGATCAAAAAGTGGGCCGGAAAGTTTCTTTTGGTAGTTTTCGATTTGCTGAGTCGTGCAGGTACAGACATGGTCTGAATCGCCAGCATAGCCGCAAGGGCAGGGATTCATAGTAGCAATCAGCATGAAATCTGCAGGATAGGTGGTATGTTGATTGACACGAGAGATGGTAACTTGCTTATCTTCTAGAGGTTGGCGGAGGGCTTCGAGAATATTGCGAGGGAACTCGGGGAGCTCGTCGAGAAAGAGTACGCCACAGTGGGCTAGGGAAATTTCGCCAGGTGTAGCTCTGACTCCGCCACCAATGATGGATACTGGGCTGGCGGTATGATGAGGCGCGCGAAATGGCCGTGCGGTTACAATAGTATCAGTTAACCCGGCGAGAGAATGAATTTTGGTAATGGCGATTTGCTCGGAAGGAATGGGATCTGGCAGAAGGTTGGCAGCAACTTTAGCTAGCATGGTTTTGCCGGCGCCGGGTGGTCCGGAAAGTAAAATATTGTGGTGGCCGGCGATAGCAATAGTGAGTGCGCGCTTGGCTAAAGTCTGGCCTTTGACGTTATCTATTATTGCGCTTATGTTATCTGTTTTTGTATTTCTTACAACATTTATTGGGGTTGGACGAATCTTCTTTTGATTTTTAAGATGTAAAAATAGTTCGGTGAGGTTTTTTACGCCTAGTATTTTAATGCCGTCAATGAGCGTGGCTTGCGGGAGATTTTTAAATGGCACGTAGACAGTTTTTATATTGTTGGCTTTGGCAGCTTCGATAATATTAATAATTCCACGTACGGGTCGGATTTGACCGTCGAGCGAGAGTTCGCCGACAAAGAGCGAATCATCTAGGTTTGTTTGTAGAAGCTGTTTTGATAGAACCATGACAGCCAGGGCGATTGGTAGATCTAGGTGTGAGCCGTCTTTGACGAGTTCGGCTGGAGCGAGATTAATAGTGACTTTTTGGTCAGGGAAGCGGAATTTTGAGTTCGTGAGAGCGCTTCTGACGCGTTCTTTGGCCTCATTGATGGTCTTATTAGCCATTCCGACGATGAAGAATCCAGGAAGGCCTCGATTTGCGTCTCCTTCGACTTGGACAAGACGCCCTTCATAGCCGAAGGGAATGGCAGATTCTACTTTTGCGATCATGGATTATAGTGTAGAGCGAGTCTATTTAATAGTACAACCACAAGAGGAATCTTTACTTTATTACAGGGGTGTGGTATAATGATAAGAGTTGGGGCTGACAAAGCTTAGACGAATTATTAACAGATATCAGGCACGACGATTGATACCGTAAGTATTAAATAAGTGAAAACACTTCTGCTAAGCATGTTGCATACATGCCAGCATACGCCTAATTATTTTTTTCTAGGCTGGTCTGGCGCTGAGGATCCGTAGGCACTAGATTATCATATGACGGTTATAAGGTCGTTAAATTGACGATTAATGGCTCGAAAATTCAGTCATGACGGTTTGCAGTTTGGTTTCTTGCAGCTGCAAATAAATGTCGAGATGAAACAGGAAACTATGCGTGTAGAATGATATCCACGTGGTAATTCGGACCCGGAGGCAGTATCCGGCAGCTCCACCATTTTTTATTTATAAAAATCCGCCCAAATTTGGGGCGTTTTTTGTGCTCATAAATAGTCTAGATAAAGTGAAAGACCGGTAACTGCGAGGAAAACCGGTCTTTCGTGTAGAGTGTGGAGTTATTTTGGCTATGATTTTTATTTTTGGCTTCTGAATAATAATTTTATTCAAAAGCTACCTCTATAATACTAGTAAAAAAAGCTTATGTCAATAGCTTTTTTGGACAATTTTTTTATAATTTTTGCCGAGTTTTCCACAGGAAAATATTTGAACAGATAGATTTTCAATAAAGCTATTTTAGCGCCGTGGAATTAATACAAAGTATCACCATAATGATTTAGAAAATATATATAAAATGTCGTTTTATTTTTTCGTTTTGAACGCGATTGGTACTTATGGCGTGTAAAATGTGGGCAAAATGTTATGTAAAATGTGTGCCAAATTTTGGCTAATGTTTTTAATAATAAGTTGCTGATCGTAATGCAATGTTGGTTGCAAACACACAATAGTTTGTTCAGAATTATAGTACGTGAACGTAAACGATTTGGATGTGTGGATTGTAATATGTGTGGGAATGGCGGTTTTGGTCTTAAGTATTGCAAATGCTGTAAAAATGGGGAATTAAACCATTTATTCGTTGTGAAATTTACAACAAAATAGGCTATTTTTACATTAATGTTGTATTTATTACAACATACATTTTTTTGTGTATTTACAGATAAAATACTACTATTTGTTGTAAAAAATATATAAAAATTGTGTTCAAAAAGGTATTGCTTATTTTTATAATTTGTGCTAGTATAAAGATATCGTTATCAAACATAAAAACGAAACAGGAAACTTAAAAATGAAAGCAAAATAAAAGTACGATTTGGCGGGCGAAAAGGTAATTTCTAGCCATAAATTACAAATAGGAATTACCTAAAGCTCCGCCAAAAGAGCGTTGAGCGCGTTAGATCCTACAATCGTTAGCACCTTCTAAATAACAGAACGAATGGGGAACTAGCAAGGACATATGCTCTGCTAAACGCAGAGCGGTCAAGACCTCAGAGTGGTACAGTTGCGGCCTAAAGTAATTGTATCGTGCCGGATAACTCGCCACTCTTTGGTCCAAGTTAAAACTTTCTTGGGGGATTTTACCAGTAACATGATATAATGAGGTTATGGTTAACCGCATTATCCTTATATCAAGTCTTGCAGCGATTGTGATAATTCTTGTCATGTTAAACTTTACGACTCCGGCGTCAATTGGACCGCTCGGAGTTTTAGTTTTTTTTACAACATTTTATATACTGATGTTTGGTCTAGCGGTGGGGGTGATGCACCTCTTTTACCACATGATGGGGAGGCGAAAAAAGTGGATGCGCAGCGATTATTTATACGCTATTGTGATTGCATTTGGGCCAATCATGATTCTTTTAATGCAGGCGTTTGGTTCGATGAGTCTGTTGACGCTTGGTCTTGTTGTTTTTTTCGTTTCTCTGGCATGTTTTCTAATAAATAAAAGGTTTTCTGTGGTAAAATAAGCATATGGACAATAAGAATATTATTGCTGGAGGTAGAGAGCGGGCTGAGGTAGAGCCTTTTGATGCTAGCTCATTTGAGAAAGCTCCAGATCCGAATGTGACTGAAAATGTTGAACAACCTCAGGAGGGTGGAATGCTTTCACGAGTAGATCTTTCGATGCCACCAGGGGCAAGTCTAGGCGAAATATCACTTGCGGCCCAGCCAAAGCCGGAAGTAAACGTAAAGATGAATCTTAGGGGTGAACCAACCAAAGATACGATTGCTGCGATTGATGCATTAGAGAAACATTGTGATGATCCGGCGATGGTGCAGGACGAATACCGTAAGATGAGAAAAGAGTGGTTAGGTATGAATGGCATGCTAATTGGAAAGGATAAATAAGCGATGCCGTGGTGGGCTTCAACGGTGATGTTTCTAGTCTTAATCATCCTTTTGATAGCCTTTTTGTGGACACTTTATTTAACAAAAAAACGTAAGACTGAAAGATATAATCGTACTCTTAGAATGGTGCCAATGCTGATTCATCTACCGCCAGCGACTGATGATGTGGAGATCGGCTCGCGTGATGAACGCGATGTGGCAAATGAAGCATTAAGCCAGGCACAAGTGATGTATTCCATTCTGTCTTCAACTTATGAGAAGAGCCATAAGGCTAGTGTTTTTGGCCAGCGCCATCTGGCGTTTGAGATTGTAGCAAAGGATGGAGCGGTAAAGTATTACGTGATTTCGCCACTTAATTTGGTAGAAACGGTGAAGCAGGCAGTGCATTCGGCTTATCCGACCGCCTTGATTGAGATAGCAGACGAAGAAAATATTTTTTCGAGTATTGGTAAATCCGGTGGCGTATCGGGTGGGGAATTGTCTTTGAAGAAGGACTATGTTTATCCAATTAACACTTATGAAGAGACCAAGCGTGATCCATCGCGTGCAATTCTTGATGCAATGTCGACAACAAAAGGTGATGAAGGGTTGGCGATTCAGATTTTGGTGCGTCCGGCTGGCGATAGTTGGGTAACTAAGTCTAAAGAGGCAGTTCAGAAGATCAAGGATGGTCAGAAGACTACGACGGGTGGTTCGAATGCGTTAGATCATGCAACCAGTTTTGTAGCTGATATGTCTAGGGCGCTTTGGGAGCCACCAAAAGTGCACGAAAATAATGAACACGAAGAGATTAAGCCGCTTACTGCTCTCCAGAATGATGAGATAGCGACGATTGAGAATAAGACTAAATATCCTGGATTTGAGACTTTGATTAGAATTATCGCCAGCTCTACTAGCCAAACGCGTTCGGAAGCAATGGCGGGTGGGGTAGTGTCGGCCTTTTCGCAATTTGACTCGCCAGCCAACAATGGTTTTCGCTATGGCAATTTAAAGAGTACAAAGAAATTGGCGGCTGACTACATTTTTTACACGTTCCCACGAAAATCTAGGAATTGTATTTTGAATAGCATGGAGCTCGCATCCATTTTTCATTTGCCGGCTCAGAATGCGATACCAACCTCACAAGTTGAGCGTCAGACTATGAAGCAAATTGATGGTCCGTCGAAGTTGGCGACTGAAGGATTATTGCTGGGCGTGAATGAATTTAGGGGGCAGCAGAAGGAAATCAGGCTGTCCGAAAAAGACCGTAGACGCCACACTTACGTAATTGGTGCTACTGGTATGGGTAAATCTGTTTTGCTTGGCAATTTAGCTTATCAAGATATGATGGATGGGCGTGGCTTTGCCTTTATTGATCCGCACGGTGATGTGGTGGAAGATATTTTGAGCAAGGTGCCGGAAGAGAGGATTGACGATGTAATTTACTTTGATCCGGGTGATATGGATAATCCAATCGGCATGAATATGTTTGAGTTTGACTCGCCAGACCAGAAGGACTTTATCATTCAGGAAGGCATTAATATGCTTTATTCGCTGTATGACCCAGGTCATACCGGTATTTTTGGTCCGCGTGGTGAGCATATGTTCCGTAATGCAGCCTTACTTCTGATGTCCGACCCAAATGGCGCGACCTTTATTGATATTCCGAGAGTATTTATCGATCCAGATTTCGTACGTGAGAAGCTAAAATATGTTACTGATAAGACAGTATATGATTACTGGACGAAGGAGTTTCCAGCTTCGCAAAAGAGTAGTGATGCTGGTGAAGTGACGACGTGGTTTGTCTCGAAATGGGGTCCGTTCTTATCAAATACGATGATGCGCAATATTTTGGGTCAGACAAAATCTGGATTTCAGTTGCGTGACATTATGGACAATAAGAAGATTTTACTGGTGAATCTATCAAAAGGTAAGATGGGCGAGTTAAATTCAAAACTACTTGGTATGATTTTTGTGATGAAGTTTCAGACGGCGGCAATGAGTCGCGTGGATACACCGGAAGAGGAACGTAATGATTTTTGTCTATTTGTGGATGAGTTCCAGAACTTTTCAACCGAGAGCTTTGAGTCGATTTTGTCTGAGGCGAGGAAGTTCCGTCTCAATTTGATTGTGGCTAACCAGTTCATTACGCAACTTTCTGACAAAATTAGGGAAGGTATTCTTGGTAACGTAGGTACGTTTATCGCTGGCCGTTTGGGTGTGACTGACGCTGAATTGCTTGAAAAGGTGTTTGCGCCGGTATTTAATGCAGAAGATTTACATAAATTGCCGAATTATCACGCGATTTCAACCGTAATGATGTTTGGCGTACCTTCTTCGCCATTTACGATGTCATTACTACCACCGATGGGGAAGAAAAATGAAGCAGCTTTAACTTCATTGAAGGCGTATTCAGCGGCTAAATATGGTCGCCCAAGAGCGCAAGTGGATGCAGAAATCGACAAAAGGCTCGCTTCAGTAAAGAAACCTGAGCCGAAGCCTGAACCGGCACTAGAAGCACCTACTACAAGGCCGCAGAACAGCTTTCTAGACACTTGGAAACAAAAGAAGGCTAGCATTGAGGCTGAAGCCAGAAAAGCGCCCACAGAGCCTCCTAAGAGCCCAGAAAAGCCAAAAATAAAGCCAGAACCGGAGCCAAAACCGGAAAAAGTGGAAGAAAAAGCCGAAGAACCGGAATCTACCCCTGAAAAAGAGCCGGATGAAATCATTCTGAAATTGCGCTAAACCCTTGAAAAATAGAGATAGACCATATATAATATATGGGTATATTTGTTAAGTTGAGGTAAAAACTTCATGTCAGATGCGAAAAAAAGCGGTGGAGCCGAGAGCTATGATTCGTCCGAAATTCGGGTACTTGAGGGGCTGGAACCGGTACGTTTACGTCCTGGTATGTACATCGGATCGACTGGTTATGATGGGCTGCACCATCTAATTAAGGAGATTGCGGATAACTCAATCGATGAAGCGATTGCAGGTGAGGCTAATAAGGTTGAAATTACATTATTAGCGGATGGCGGTTGCAAAGTTGAAGATAATGGTCGTGGTATCCCAGTAGATATTCACCCAAAAACCCATAAATCCACACTCGAAACGGTACTAACGGTTCTCCACGCTGGTGGTAAGTTCGGTGATGGCGGTTATAAGGTATCTTCCGGTCTACATGGTGTTGGTTCTTCAGTCGTAAATGCGCTTTCAAAACACATGGTGGCAGAGGTTTATCGTGACGGTAAGATTCACCACATTGAATTTGATACTGGTAAGCCAGAGTCTGATTTAAAGATTATTGGTAAGACGGAAAAGCGTGGTACGGCGATTACTTTCTATCCAGATCCAGAGATTTTTAAAGAGACAACGACTTTTGATTATAATTGGGTTTCAAGTTACGCTCGTCACCAAGCCTATCTGACGAAAGGAATATTAATTACTGTTACGGACGAGAGAAACGGCGCTAAGGAAGCCTTCTATTTTGAAGGTGGTATCAAGAGTTATGTTAAGCGCTTAAATAATGGCAAGGAAGTGTTGTCGGATGACATTTTTTACGTTGAAAAGAAGATTGAAGATTCTGAGGTAGAAATTGCCGTTCAGTACAACGATACTTATGCTGAGATCATGAAACCATTTGCCAATAACGTGTTGACACCAGATGGTGGTATGCACGTAGTTGGTTTTCGTACTGGTCTTAACCGCGTAATCAATGACTATGCCCGTAAAAATGGTCTTCTAAAAGAGAAGGAAGAAAACCTTACTGGTGATGATATTAAGGAAGGTTTGACGGCCGTAATCTTGGTAAAATTGCCGGATCCACAGTTTGAAGGTCAGACTAAGAATAAGTTAGGAAACCCAGAAGTTCGTGGTTACGTTGATAGAGTAATGACCGAATACTTTGGTTATTATTTGGAAGAAAATCCAGCGATTGCTAAGAAGATTGTTTCTAAGGCTACGCTGGCTGCAAGAGCGCGCAAAGCAGCACGTGCAGCACGCGATAACGTCATCCGCAAGGGTGCGTTTGAGGGCATGAACTTGCCATCAAAATTGGCCGATTGTTCATCTCGAAGCGCTGAAGAATGCGAGCTCTTTATCGTAGAGGGTAACTCTGCTGCTGGTTCTGCTAAGGAAGGTCGTGATTCACGCATTCAGGCTATCTTGCCGCTACGCGGTAAGGTATTAAATACGGAGCGTGCACGTCTAGATAAAATGTTGGCTAACGCTGAGTTAGTATCATTGATTAAAGGTTTAGGCGTGGGAATCGGGGAGCAATTTGATATTTCTGGTCTACGTTATCATAAGATTGTGTTCATGACCGATGCCGATGTCGATGGTTCACACATCTCGACTTTACTTTTGACTTTCTTCTTTAGGTATATGCCAGAAGTGATTAAGGCTGGTCATGTATATTTGGCAAAACCGCCACTGTTTGGCCTGATCAAAGGAACTGGTTCTGGGCGTAAGATTGACTATATTTATGATGAGAATGCTCTGGAAGAGACTTTGACGAAGAAAATCGAAGAGCGTAAAGCTAATGGGGTGAAGATTGACGAAACCGCCGAGCGTTTCAAACAAGCTGGTTACACCGCACAGCAGCGCTTTAAAGGTCTTGGCGAAATGGACGCAGCGCAACTTTGGGAGACGACCATGAATCCAGCTAACCGTATCTTAATTCGTGTAAACATCGAAGATGCTGAAAAAGCTGACGCCATCTTTACAAAATTGATGGGCGATCAAGCAGACCTGCGTAAAAACTTTATTCAATCGAGAGCAGCAACCGTTGATCTTGATGATCTGGACTTTTAAGGAGGAAGTATGGACGAACATAAGGAACACGAACATATGAAAAACCTAGACGAAGAAGGCAACGAGATTAAGCAGGTGGAGGCTGTTCATGCGGATGATGGGGCGATAGTAACAGAAGATGGCATTGAGCTTCGCACTGTCGAAAATACGATGGAAGATTACTTCCTGCGCTATTCAATGTCCGTAATTGTAGACCGTGCACTTCCAGATGTACGTGATGGTTTGAAACCAGTTAACCGCCGCATTCTTTATGCGATGGATAAGAACGGGTGGAAGGCGCCGCACGCAACAGTTAAATCGGCTCGTATCGTTGGCGAGGTGATGGGTAAATATCATCCACATGGCGACTCTTCAATTTATGATGCAATGGTGAACTTGGCTCAATCTTGGAAAATGCGTTATACATTGGTGGAAGGCCAAGGTAACTTTGGTTCAATGGATGGTGATGAGGCAGCCGCCTCACGTTATACCGAGGCTCGTCTAGATAAGATTGGCTCGGAGTTATTGGCCGATATCGATAAGGAAACCGTTGATTTTCGTGATAACTTTGATGGTACCGAAAAAGAGCCGGTTGTTTTGCCGGCAGCAGTGCCAAATATCCTTTTGAATGGTCAGATGGGTATTGCTGTAGGTATGGCCACTAATATTCCACCACATAATCTTGGCGAGTTGGTGGATGCTACAGTCGCACAGATTGATAACCCAGATATTTCACTAGACGAACTGATGAAATACGTAAAAGGTCCGGATTTTCCAACTGGTGCAGAAGTTTATGGCGGTGAACCAATGAGGCAAGCTTATGCAACTGGTAAGGGATCAGTTACGATTCGCGCAGTTGCTAACATTGAAGAGCGTAAGAATGGTCGTTACAATATTGTGATTACCGAAGTTCCTTACGGCATGAGCAAGGAAGGCTTTATTGATAAGGTTAGGGAATTGGTATTAAGCAAGAAACTTGACCATATTGCTGATGCGCGCGATGAATCCGCCCGCGGTAAAGTGCGCGTGGTCGTGGAACTAAAGAAGGATGCTTTTCCGAAGAAGATTTTAAACCAGCTCTACAAGATGACAGGTTTACAGACAAGCTTCCATTACAATATGTTGGCGCTGGTCGATGGAATTCAGCCACGCATCCTTGGTCTAAAGGAAATTTTAGCTGAGTTCATTAAGCATCGCCAAAAAGTGATTCGTAGAAGGACAGAATACGACTTAAAGAAGGCTAAAGAGCGCGCTCATATCTTGGAAGGTTTGAAGATTGCGCTTGATAATATTGACGAGGTGATTAAGGTAATTCGTGCTTCTTATGATGACGCTGATCAACAGTTGATGAAGCGCTTTGGTTTGTCTGAGATTCAGGCCCAAGCGATTTTACAGATGCAATTACGCCGTCTCCAAGGACTTGAGCGTGACAAAATTGAAGAAGAGTTGAAACAACTTCACGAGTTAATTAAGAAACTTGAAGCTATTTTGGCAGACGAAAAAGAAATCTTGCGCGTGATTAAGGAAGAGTTGATTGCGATTAAAGAGAAATATGACGATCCACGTCGTTCGAAGATTATTAATCATGAGGTTGGAAAGTTCTCAGAAGAAGAGTTGATTCCAGAAGAAGAAAGCGCGATTCTTTTGACTACTCAAAACTATATGAAGCGCGTGTCGCAGGCCGATTTCCGTCGCCAGCACCGAGGCGGCAACGGTAAGCGTGGTATGACTACGAAGGAAGAAGACGTAATTGCCCAGATTATTACGGCAAATTCACATGATTTCTTGCTATTCTTTACTTCACAAGGTCGTATTTTCCGCTTGAAAGCCTACGAAGTCCCGCAAGCATCGCTTTCGGCTAAGGGTACAGCGGCTGTAAATATGCTTAATATGCATCCGGATGAGAAGATTACCGCGATTATTAAACAAGGTACTGGTCTTGAAGATGGCTACCTCTTTATGGCCACTAAAAAGGGAACGATCAAGAAGACCTCAATCAAAGATTTCTTTAACATCCGTTCTAACGGCTTGATTGCGATTAAACTAGACGCTGGCGATGAGCTAAAGTGGGTAAGTGGTACGACTGGTAATAATGATATCATTATTTCGACTTCGGCTGGCCAGGCGGTGCGCTTTAACGAAAAAGAAGTGCGCGGTATGGGTCGTTCTGCAAGAGGTGTACGTGGTGTTCGTCTCCGTCCAAAGGATGAGGTGGTAGGTATGGATGTAATTACTGACCCGGGCCAAAAAGTGATTGCCGTATCAGCTAACGGTTATGGTAAGGCCTCACTAGTTTCGAATTTCCCAGCCCATAAGCGTGGTGGTGTAGGCGTAAAAGTAGCAGCTGTGACTGCAAAAACTGGTCCGATTGTGGCGGTACATACGCTGGATCCAGCCGCTAAAGAGGTGATTATGATGTCTACTAAGGGGCAAGCGATTCGTGTAGCGATGAAAGAAATCCCAACGCTTGGTCGTGCTACCCAAGGTGTTCGAATTATGAAGATGGCTGAGGGTGATACGGTGGCTTCAATTGGTATTGTTTTACCAGATGAAGAAGACAAGCCGGATGAAAAGAAAGCTGAAAAATAATCCGCTTGTGGTTGTAACTGATTAAAAAACTAGTTTATGCTCGCAGTATTATCAAAGTAATACTGCGAGGAAACATGAAAAAAGATTTTAAAAAGTTATTGGTCGTAGCAATAATAACTGGGGTAATGCTAAGGGCATCCCCAGTTTTTGCGCTAGAAGCTAATAAGCCGGTTGATAGGTTGACTTCCTATATTTCGAGGATTAGTTTTAAAGATAATTCTATCTCATTAGTTTATAAAGGACAGAGTGGAAAGATTGCATATAATATATATACGATTGCAATAAAGGATGGATACGATGAAGAATACACAGACCAACGAGTGGTGCTTGATAACAAGGCAGAAGAAGCGGAGTGGGCAACGCCGATTTGGCAGATTCTCTGTGAATCTAATCATGATGATAAAACGGATTGTTGGCGATTTGAATATTCTGCGAGAACGGGAAGTATCGATTTTCAAAGCTATTACCGCGGGATTTTGTATGTAAAAACGGATTATAGTGCCGGACCAACTAATTGGTCGGTAGAGAAGTTCGACTATTCGATGTGCTTAAATAGTCCAGATTTTAATCCAGAGTATGATTGTGTATATAGAGAAGAATACGGTGATTTTGTGCCAGAAGCGACTGGATTAGTGGCGCCATTAACTGATGATTCAGGCACCTCGGACAGCAATGATGATTTAGACAGTTCGGATGGATCTGGAACGAACCCCGCGGTTGTTATAGAGGATCCGACGTCACTACCAGTAGATTTAGCAGAGCCAACTCAGGAGCTCGTTGTCGCTGATGATGCGGTAAAGACTGAGGAATCGAAGGCAGAAACGGTAGTAAAATACGTATACGTAACTCAGCCAAGTGCGGTTGCTACGGGGACAAAAGAGAAAGAACCTGTAAAAGACATTGCAAAAAATGTGGCAACGGTGATTGATGCACCAAAGGTGGGTGAAGAAGTCGGAAGAGATACACCGTGGTTGCTACTTGCTGCCGTGATAGCAGGAGGGGTGGGGTTATGTATATGGTGGTTATGGCCGGTTAAATACCGTGATGAAGATTGAAACGTTTCCGCTCATGATATAATAGAGATATGGAAGGCATATATATTATTGTAGCTTTTGCGTTAAGTTTTATGTTGGCGCAATTAATAAAGATTGTAGCCGGTTTTATCAAGAAAAAAGGCAAAATGACTTGGCTAGAATTTACGTATTATCTAACGAAATCGGGCGGGATGCCGTCTGGTCATTCGGCTGGCTTCTCGGCGGTAACAACTTATCTAGGTTTCTCTCAAGGAATCACTTCGCCAATCTTTGCACTGGCCTTTTGTATGACAGTTATTATTGTTTATGATGCGGTTAATGTACGCTACGCGGTGGGCGAACAGGGAAAACTACTGACAAACATCATTAAGGATCATCGTTATAAAAACGTGCCGACGCAGATCATTGAAGGACATACAGTGCCTGAGGCTGCGGCTGGAATAGTGCTTGGTGTGCTTATAGGGTGGGCAATCTTCGCATTATTCTAAAAAAATCTCTAAAAAAACTCTTGACAGTTTCGTTTGGATGCGATAAGATTATCTCAGTCTAAGCTGCGAGTACTTGGTATTTTTAGTAGTCTAGTGATATTTTAACAATTTAGTTGTGCAATTATATTTAAGAAAAACTTTGTTTTTCTTAATTTCATCGTCAGTCTTGTATATTTGAGTTTTCAAATTCTTGGCTTTTAAAGCCTTTAATGGAGAGTTTGATCCTG
>JAFROU010000022.1 GCA_017429465.1 Candidatus Saccharimonadota bacterium | reverse complement strand
GATTTTTTCTAAAAAATGCTCTATTATAATCATAAGCACTTATAGAAAGGATAATTTTTATGGTAAAACACCAAAGAAACTTTAAAAAAGGCTTCACCATCATCGAAGTTGTGTTGGTGCTCGCTATCGCGGGTCTCATCCTCTTGATGGCAATTACAGCCTTCCCACGTCTCCAGAAGACGACTTATGATACTCAACGTAAGGATGACGTAGATACGTTGGTCGCTTCTCTCATGAACTATGAGTCTAGCAACCGTGGTATTTTACCAGATGCAACTTGGGCTGGTACCGTTCCAGGTATTGCTGATATTGGCGATAATACTGCAATTCAACAATACCGCTCACATTCCAACAAGTGGTATCGCTTCTATGCTAACTACATTTTGACTGGTTCCCAAGCCTTCCTTGATCCGGATGGTACTCAATATGGCTTGAAGGTTGTTCAATGTGCTGGTACCAACACTGGTGACAACTGTGGAGCTGACGCGCAGGTCTATAACCTTAAGTTCTCCGGTACTGCATCTGAAGAACAATCTCACACTGCTCAAAACCACAATATTCACATCGTAGTCAACGCTACCTGTGATGGTGACCAAGCAGTTAAATCTACTGGTCCTCGCCAATTCGCAGCTCTCTACAAGCTCGAAATCAACGGTACTTACTGTGCTGCTAACTAATCTAGTGTAGTAGATTTAGAAAATCCCCTCGAAAGAGGGGATTTTTGATTCAGCAGTCGTAAAAAAATTATTCAGTTTCGCTATGATACTTAGCATGGACTTCACGTAAATGCGGATCGGTCACGTGAGTGTAGATTTGTGTGGTTGAAACGTCGGAATGACCAAGTAGGGCCTGTACTGAGCGTAGGTCGGCGCCATTCATCAAAAGATCGGTAGCAAAACTATGACGAAGAGTATGTGGCGAAACATGTTTAGTAATGCCGGCTAGCTTGGCGTATTTTTGGACAATACGCTCGACGGAGCGTGCGGAAATGCGGCGAAAATTACCAGAAGTATCAACGGCTTGTTGGTTATGACTGTTATTGAGAAAGAGTGCTGGAAGGGAATCAGAGCGAGAAGATAAATAATCGTCGATACTGTCAGCGGTTGGTTCATCAATAAAGATTGGACGATCTTTATTACCTTTACCACGAACCATAAATTCGCGGCGCTGGAGGTTGATTGAATCACGGTTTAAGGAGACAAGTTCTGAAACGCGCAGGCCACCAGAGAAGAGTAGCATTATCATAGCTCGGTCCCTCAGGCCGTTTTCATCGTCTGTAGGGATTTCTTTCAAAATACGTTCCACTTCGTCGTAATGAAGAAAAGTAACCTGCTTTCTGGTGATGTGAGGAAGCTCAACGAGCGTTGGATCAAGAGATTTGATACCGCGTTTAGCTAGATACTTAAGAAAGCCACGTAGAGCAATAAGGTGATAGGTTTGGGTAATAATGTCTAGGTTTTCGCCATTGACGCTTTTATAGCGATTGAGTTTGAGGCGATATTTACGGATAAGTTCGGTAGTGATTTGCTCTGGTTTAAAATCTCCTTCTTCAAATGCTTCACCGGCCAGCTCAAGGAAGCGTACAAGATACAAGTCGTAGTTTTCGGAAGTTTTTTTAGATCTGCCTTTTTCAACCTCCAGATACTCAATAAAGTCGCTAATTAACTCAGAAACGTACATGCTTTAATTATACAACAAGAGAAGGGAATGTCGCACAATTCTGAAATGGTTAAGATTTTAATTCTTAGTTTATATGGTATAATACTCGAAAAGGAGAAATAAAATGGGAAAAGAAGCAGATTATATTCAACGTACACTAGTGGTGTTAAAACCAGATGCAGTGCAACGTGGTATTGTCGGTGAAATTGTGCAACGCTTTGAACGTGTTGGCTTAAAAATCGTTGGTATGAAAATGGTTATGCCAAATGAAACGCTCTATCACAAGCATTACGAAGATATTGGTAAAATGATTACCCGACGTGGTGAGCAAGCTTTTCGCTATAACGTTGATTATATGATGACTGGTCCAGTGATTGCGATGGTGCTTGAAGGTGTAGAAGCTCAACCGCTCGTACGTAAGATTGTTGGTCCAACTGAACCAAAGTCCGCTGAGATGGGCACAATTCGTGGTGATTTCTCACATATGAGCTTTGGTTATTCTGATGCAAAGGGAACTGGTGTGCCAAACTTGGTGCACGCTTCTGGCAGTCTAGAAGAGGCTAAGGCTGAGATTGATCTTTGGTTTAACGCCAATGAACTTTATGACTATTCTGATCTTAACGAAAAATATACTCGTTAATACAAAACTTTAGATAAGAATTCCTTAAGACGTTTGGTCTTAGGATGCGCGAAGAAGACGCTTGGGGCGTCTTCTTCTGTAATGACGCCTTCATTAACAAAACAGACACGGGTAGCAATTTCTTTAGCAAAACCAATTTCGTGAGTGACGATAACCATGGTCATACCTTCTTTAGCAAGTTCGCGGATGACGTCGCGTACTTCACCAATTGATTCTGGGTCAAGAGCGGAAGTCGGCTCATCAAAGAGGATAACTTCTGGATCCATCATTAAGGTGCGGATAATTGCAATACGTTGCTTTTGACCACCGGAAAGGCGAGAAGGGTAGGAATCTTTTTTATCACTTAGACCAAAACGACGAAGTAGCTCGAGAGCTTTCTTCTCGGCAGCTGGCTTAGTTTTTAATCCTAATTCAACCGGCGCAAAGGTTAAATTATCCATGACCGTGAGGTTATTAAAAAGGTTAAAATGTTGGAAGACCATGCCCATTTTTTGACGGACAGATTCGATATTCTTTTCGGTAACGAGCTCACCATCAAAATAGATTTCGCCGCTAGTTGGCGTTTCAAGCATATTGATGCAGCGGAGGAGAGTAGATTTGCCAGAACCAGATGGGCCAAGAATCACTACGCGTTCGCCTTTGTCAATTTCGAGTGAAAGGCCTCTGATGACCTTGTTTTTGAGGTAGTATTTATGAAGATTTCTAATGGAGATCACTTGCTCTTAACCTTTTCTCAATTAACTTTACTACAAATGTGAGGAGGTAAACGATGGCGAGGTAGAAGAGAGCAGCTACGGTCATAGGAACGAGGTAACTTGCCATGTTATTGCCAGAACCAATGACTTTAGCAGCCATAGTGAGGTCGTACATACCAACCATATTAACAATGGATGTTTCCTTAATGAGAGCAATTAGTTCGTTGCCGATGGCCGGAATGACGTTTTTAATGGCTTGAGGGAAGACGACACGGCGAAGCACAGTGCGGTGTGGCAAGCCAAGAGCAAGGCCAGCTTCAGTTTGGCCTTTATCGACCGATAGAATGCCAGCACGAATGTTTTCTGAGACATAAGCACCGGAGTTGATGCCAAAGGCGAGAATGGCGGTGATAATTTCTGGAAAACCACGGAAAGTGAAGATGACGTAGAACATAATGATAAGTTGTAATGCCATTGGTGTGCCGCGAATGACTGTAACATAGATGTTACAAATGAATTTTGGAATAGTAGTAAGGAAGTTTTTCTTCGAGATGCCAACTAGCGTGACGATAGTACCAAGGACGAGGCCTAGGAGGGAGGCAGCGATGGAGATTTGGATGGTAGTTAGAAAACCATTCCAAAGCGCACTAGTGTATTCTGGTGTGCTAAATAGCTCGTCGATTTTGGCAAAGAAGTTGCCGGAAGAATAAACTGGATCAATATCCATGTATTTAAGTACTAGGTTTTGAATGTCGTTAATATTATTTTCATCGACATTAGACATCATTTCCATGAGAGTCTTATTAATAGCATCAAGAAGTTCAGTGTTGCCTTTAGCGACGGCGATGGCATATTCTTCCTCTACCGGTGCATCACCTGCCGGGTCGGAGAAATAGAGTGGTAAGATATCTAAGGCTTGGTTTTTGCTGGCGATTAGTTCGGCAGCCACGTCATCAATGATGACGACGTCGACGAAATTGCTATTGATACCATCGGCGGCCAGCTGAGCGGAGTCGAAGTTCTTGAGAATAGTATTAGTATTTTTAAGAGATCCGTTGGCGATTTCGTCATCGGCATAAATCCACCCGGTGGTATCACCTTGGACACCGATGGTTTTACCGGCGAGTGATTCCCAGATTATATATTTACTATTGTTGGCTGGCGCGCGTTCTTTTGGAAAGATGACATATTGAGCAGAGGTATAATAAGGAATCGAAAAGTCGACTTTTGCGGCGCGCTCAGGAGTAATAGTGATGCCAGCAGCGCCGGCGTCGCAAACATTACCACTGGCGACGTTATCGATAATGGCAGAGAACTCAACGTTTACAAATTTTGCATTTTTGCCGACTTTATCGGCAACTTTATTCATAATATCGACGTCGACACCTTTGATAGAATCACCATCATAGAATTCGAAAGGCGCAAAAAAGGCGTTAGTCTGAACAATAAGGGCTTCTTTATGATTGTTATTAAAGTTTAGGAAGAAGATTGAAGCCACGACTGCTATACAAACAAAAGCGAGAAGAATCTTACCAGGTCTAATTGGTTTTTTGACGCGCTTCCTCTTTATAGCATCGTGGTTATGCTCACCCATATATATTATAGTTTAGAACTTTTTTGCTAGAGATGCAAGAAAAACAAGTAAAAAAATGGTGAGCGGCGACCAGACATTGTTGCTCGGCTTTGCATGGTGGTGGACTGGTGTATTGACCACCCCGAATACACGGCGAAGATCAAGGTTATACCTAAGAAAGACTACCCGGTGTTGATGCCTTGCGAGTTCTGAGGTATAAATATACAGGCAAAGAGATTCGAACTTTTAAGCCCATGTGGCTTTTATTGGGACCACAGTGGCTTAAAACAATGACAATGAAGAAAATAAAAGAAATACAATGTCAATGGTATAATAGTAACTAAAAATACCTGGATTACAAAGTTAGCATTGCATTAGACGTGGACGCCAGCGATTAGATTATTTGACATATCGTTCAAACATTATTCGAAGCTTATGGCTAAGGTAGTCATGGATATCTTCGAGTGTTACAGAGACTTCGTTGCGGTAATATTTACGCAAAATGGCGAAAGTGCCGCTCGTAAGAATTAAAAGCTCGAACTCGGCGTTTTTGTCCTCGATGCCTTTTTCGCGCATAATTGAAAAAACGCGTTGCGTCATATCGCTTTCAAGCTGGCTCAGGAAGGCCGTTGGCGCATCGCTAGATAGAAGCTGGCGATAGACACTCTCTTGCTGCCTAAGAAAAGTAAAAATCTGATTCACATATTGCTCAACATCGCCAATAGTATTAAATTCATAGCGCTCAGCAAAAAGCTCTTTCTCAATCTCAGCCTGAAGCTCGGCGCCAACCTCATACAG
>JAFROU010000021.1 GCA_017429465.1 Candidatus Saccharimonadota bacterium | reverse complement strand
GTCAAAATGTAGTTAGCATAGAAGCGATACCACTTGTTGGAATGTGAGCGGTATTGTTGAATTGCAGTATTATCACCAATATCTGCAATACCTGGAACAGTACCAGCCCAAGTTGCATCTGGTAAAATACCACGGTTACTAGACTCATAGTTCATGAGAGAAGCGATTAACATGCCGATGTCGTTTTTACGAGCGGTATTGTTTTTGGTTTGTATAAAAATTTTAGCGGCTTCATCGGCGTCGGTTTGTTTGTCTTTCTCTGAAGACGACTGGTTGTTGAGTCGATTAATCTCTTCGTTTTTGGCCTGGATTTCTTCATCCTTAGCTTTTAGCTCTTTATCTTTAGCTTGAACTTGAAGCATTTCATAAATACCAAAGCCGAGTCCAAATAGAGCGATGATTAAGAGAAAAATGGTGGTGATTTTTGATGAGCTGTTTTTTGGAGCTGGAGATGGAGAAAACTGATTGGCTGGGATTGGCTGAGATGGATCGGGACGATTAAAAGAATTTCCATTTTGATATGGATTAGTTGGCATTGGGTTTTGATCCATAATGTTATCCTCTCGAAAATGATTATGCTTAAATTATACTACAAAAGTGTTCAACTGATGTTAACTCAGATAACTTGATTTTCTCTGAGAAAAATGTTATTATAGTAAAGTTCAGACGAACGTACTTTAATAGGAGGTAGAAAAATGGGTGAATATGGAGCGTTTTACGGTACCATCGGTTTTCAACTGGAACAGATTATTGGTGGTTTAAGTAGACATAGTTACGCAATTGTTCCTGAATCATTTTATCGTGGCTGGAAACGTCTATCGAGCTTCAAAGAAGAGAAGGAAAGTTCGTACTATGGTACGGATTTTGCCGAGCACGTAGTGACCACCGCAAATTTTGATGATGAGGACCATCATTGGTCTGTTACGACAGCAAAATGCCCGCATTATAGCAACCCAAAAGATTATTCCTGGCGCTATATCATTAAGATAGTAAAGGATGGTGAGACATTATCTCGTCCAAAAACCAGGTTTGAAGATTACCTTCAGTATATTAGCCGCATAAGCTAAAAATAGCTCCCAAGCTGGGGGCTATTTAATTATGAAATACAAATTAAAAAGAAACTGAAGCAATAAGAAAATTACGAACGAGAGGCTTTTAAAAAATTTTCTAAAATGAGTCGAGCATTGTCTAGGTCACCTTTTAGTGCTGCGTCCCTATATGCATATGCTTCCGGTGTCTCTCCGTCGTATCCTAAAATTGGTAAATTTTCTAAATCATCATCAGATATTACTGGGCGATCGCCATATTCTCTAGCGCAATCTTCTAGGCTTAAATTTTCTGGTAAGAAAAAGAAGTACATGTCTGGATGACCAAAATCTTCATTCCAGGTACTTCCATTTTGTAAATCTTTTTTGCTCCACCTTGTATGCGCTACTGGCACGAAACCTAGCTGCATGTATTGGCGCATCATATTTTCTCCATAGCATTCGCCTTTGATTCCGCCTGCCCCAATTGCCGACAACATCATTGATGGTAAAATACCTTTTACTGTGGAAGTTTCTAAATTCCTAAATAATGATCCGATTTCGCCGTCTTTTCCTATACGGACCCCAGCCGACCTATCTTTGCTTACTAGTAATGTATCGCCAGCTATTTCTTCTGGGGTTCTGCGCCACACCATTACGCCATGCGGGTTAGCATCAATGCCGTCATTTAAGGCTTTAGAAAAAACTTCAGGCATTGCACTAACGTTTTCTAGGTCCACGATTGGTAAGCCTTTTTCCTCCATGATTTTACAAACTTCGGCACCCAAAATCGCTTCTTCATTAAATTCCTCTGTTTTTTTCTCTGGACTAGCTTTGTCACTATTTTGTTCATTTTCTATTTGTTTCATATGTTCGGAGAAATCCTCCTCTTGCGTTAATATATCAAAAGGAGTACCGTTCTTTTCTCCCGTGTTATTTTCTGGCGTTTTCTCCATTTATATTATCCTATTAATCTAATTTTAGCATAACGACAAAATTAAAAATGTTTATGGTATAATTTAAAGCAAGAGTAAGGGTCATATGTGTTTTTGAAAGATAAAAAAGATTTTAGGTTATGCCAGTCTAGATATAGATTGTTATCGATATCTTTGTTTTTGGTTATTCTTTTCTCTGGCTTTTTCTTAAGCCGCGCTCCAGTGGCCGTCAACGCGATTGACGACGAACCAATTGCTGGAGAAGGAGGATGCTCAATAGCCACCTTTATCAGAACACATCGTATCGATTGCTCCAGGCCAGCAAGCGAATGACGTTGGTAGCACTAAATTTACTGCCATTTGTAATAATACTATTAATTATCGCATTTATGCCATTGGTTATTCAAATAATACTGAGGGAAATACTAACCTCATAGATTCGAGCTCCAACCAAACGATTCAAACAGGAACTGAAACTAATAGCAGCACATCGCAATGGTCTATGAAAATATCAAAGGATACTTCATCGTATCTTCCAGCAAACCTCACTATTGAAAATAGTTTTAATGCCAATCATATAGTGCCAAACACATCCACGATGGTGGCGTCGTATTTAGGCTCAACGGACACCGAAACTGGCTCCTCGATTCTGATTACCTATTCAGTCTCTGTTTCCGCTGCGCAAGTTGCCGGTGAATATATTGGAAAAGTCAAATATACCTTGGTTGCGGAACCAAGATACAGCTCCTATATTATTACTTACAATGAAAATGCAGGCAATGACACCGTTACTGGCATGCCAGTTCCAAACCCTAATCAAGGAGACGCTTCTAGTTCTAGCGTGTTGTTATCAGATGCTATACCAGTGCGTTATGGTTATAATTTTCTCGGCTGGGCAACTTCAGCGAGTGCTACCACAGCCACATACCAACCGGGGGATTCAATTACTGTAGCGGCTGGTAGCGATAGTATTACTCTTTATGCGGTTTGGTCATTAAAGCTTTATTCCTTGTATTACAACTCAAATTATCAAGATGAGAGAGAGGAAGACCATCACGAAGGCCAAACGTTTTATCACGAAGGGACCTTTACCTGGAGCGACTCGGACACTTCAATCGCACACAAAGTTTCTAATTATGAGAACCCAGGCTATGGTTTTGCCGGTTGGAGCACGGATGCAAACGTCGCTAGTTCTATCAACCAGTCTAACCATAGGTTTATTTATGGTGAGGCTGAAGTCTTCACCACTTCGGACACTGAACTGCTCAATTATGCAAACTCGGACGACGAAATAAATCTCTATGCTGTTTGGGTTCCATCGGCAGGTAGTATGCAATCGTTCTCTTGCGATAGTCTTTCCGTTGGGCAAGTCACCGCACTCACCGATACTCGTGATAATAATACTTATGCCATAGTTAAACCAAGTAATGGCATTTGTTATATGATGGACAATCTTCGTCTTGATCCGGGAGATGCTAATTTAAGTATTGATAATACCAACAACCCAACTAGTTCATTTATCACCAGCGCCTCGTCTTCTTCGTCCACCCTAGCCGCTTCGTGGTGTCATACGGATTCAGCGGCTTGTGACAATCAGGTTCTCTACAATACTGACGCTATTAGCAACCCGGGTGCCATAGTAAATGAATGGAATGCAACAGTTTATGGGCACGGCGTTTATTACAACTGGTTTACCGCTACGGCTGGAAATGGGGTTCGTGGCACTTCGACAACTACGAACGGTGATCTTTGTCCGCAGGGCTGGCACTTACCAAGCCAAACCGAGAGTAGCTCCATCCTTTTCCAAGATTTCGACTCTTTCCCATACAACGTCGTCAAATCCGGTAATATTTGGAACGGTGCATTTGATAATGTAGCATCTATGTCTTATCTTTGGACATCAACTGGTTATAATACTAGCGACGCATACAGAATTATATCCGATTCGTCCTCAACTGGTAATGTTAAAAAATACGCCGGCAATCCAATGCGCTGTCTAGCTAATACGCCAATCACCTATTCAATTTCTTATAATCTGAACGGTGCTTCTGGTACTGCCCCAACCGGAAGCAGTGTTACAACTGGAAATTCTTATCAATACTTTACTGTAACAAGTAGTCAGCCAACTCGTGATCACTATACTTTCCTCGGCTGGTCCACTAGTAGCTCCGCCACTACCGCGGACTACACTGCTGGCAATCAACTTAGAGTAACTTCCGCTACCACTGAACTATTCGCTGTATGGGAGCCATTACCTTATCGCATTATCTATAACGGCAATAACCCTACCGCCGGGAATATGTCATCAGTAGAACATCAGAATGTAATTATTGGCTCAGACATTCGTCTTGTCGCGCCAAACTACTATAAATCTGGCTATGCGCTTGTTGGGTGGAGCACTAATCCAAACGAAAGCCCAACCTCTGC
>JAFROU010000020.1 GCA_017429465.1 Candidatus Saccharimonadota bacterium | reverse complement strand
ATATTACAGCTATGCAGCCGCCATTGCTTCTACTACTGCTTATTCAGCTAACGGCCAAAATATTTCCACTTCTATTTGCCCTAAAGGATGGGATCTTCCAACCTCATCCCAATTCAATAATCTAAAAACTGTTGCAAATCTCACAAATTACACCGCAGCCCATGCAAATCCATATAAGTTTAATTACGCTGGATATAAAAGCGGAAATAATATCTATTCGCAAACTGGCGTTATCAGACTTTGGACATCCACAAACGATAGCGCAGCACATGCATATTACACTACAAGCTATGGTAATGCTACATCTATTAATAATTATAAATACTATGGTGAATCAGTTCGTTGCGTTATGAATCTCGGTTTTGCTACGATTAGTTATAATGCCAACGACTCTGTGGCTTATCCGGCTACCGGTTCCATTTCAACACAAAATAATGTTGAAATAGCCACATCCAAGCTACCATTAATATCTTCTAGCGTCTACTCGTCCTCGTCTTCTCCATTTAATCGTCCCGGTTACGTACTTAAGTCCTGGAGTAAAGTTGCAGGAGCCGTCTATGGAGACAGCAACCCAACTTATGCCTCAGCTTCAGACCTCTTCAATACTGGAGTAAGCGATGGCGATGATGTAACCTTTTATGCAGTTTGGAACCCGATCTATACTATTACTTATTTTAATAACTGTTCTATTGTTGTTGCAAATTGCGTGAATGATGGAGCCAATTATCCAATCTCCACTGAATCTGGTCTCGACACTAGTATTGGTTACGATGGTATATTTAGCCTCCAAGATTATAAAATTAAGGAATGGAATACTGCACCTGATGGTACTGGTACAAGTTACAGTCCAGACTCTAGTTTTAATCCAGGAGTAATAAGTGAACCAACTAACGTATTGACTCTTTACGCAATCTGGGCACCTACCTATACTATTGAATACAATGGCAATGGCTCTGCTGATGGTACGATGAGTGGGTATAACAATGCCGACATAATAGAGAATCAGCCAATTAATCTAATAGCGCCAAATTATTCTCGCACTGGTTATGGCTTTGCCGGCTGGTCCACAAATCCAAATGCTCAGCCAGGAGATGGCGTATCTACAATTTATGGTCCAAATGAAACTATTACTGCTCCAGCTCGTCCTGCTTCTGGTACCTTAACCCTTTATGCTGTTTGGGTTCAATCTGCTGGTAACTTACAAAGCTGGGCTGGTTGCTCTAGTATGTCTGCTGGTGCCGTTACCGCCCTTACCGATACTAGAGACAATAATACGTACGCTGTAGCTAAGCTTGCCGATGGCAACTGTTGGATGATTGAGAACTTAAGGCTTGATCCAGCTGGAAAAACTCTTAATATTTCCAATACTAATAATCCAGCCTCCGACTTTTCTACTACCGTTGCTGGCCTTTCCAGTTCTAGTTTTGCTACTTGTACCTCATCTAGCTCTACCTGTATAGACCAGTATTCTGTAGGTATGGGAAATATCATTGGTAGCACGTCTACCCCAAATACTAACAGCCAAACTTATCGTTGGTATTCCTATGGCGCCATGTATAACTGGTATACTGCTACGGCTGGTAATGGTACTAGCGAGTCAGAAAGTGCTGTTAGCGGTGACATATGTCCTGCTGGTTGGCACTTGCCTTATGGTGGAAACGAGACTAGCATAGATGGCGGAAGAACTAGCGGGGGATTCAGCTATCTCAACGATAATATTGTAAGTAATGATTCAAACGCCGCCTGGCGTTCATATCCAAATAATTTTATCTACTCTGGAGATTATTACAGTTCCACGAGTCGCGAACGCGGTGAGAGCGGTGTCTATTGGTCCTCAACTCCAAACAGCAATCATGTCTATGCCTACTATCTAAGAGTTCATGCTAATGGAGTTGATGGATTTAACTCTTATGATTCTACTCACTGGAATAGATACAACGGCTATGCGGTTCGCTGCGTTTTAGGTCTACCTAAGATTATCTATGATGGCAATGGTGCTGACGGCGGAACTATGCCAGCTTATTCACATATAGCCACGGGCAGTACTACAGAACTATCTGCACCAAATTATTCTCGCACTGGTTATGGCTTTGCTGGCTGGTCCACAAATCCAAATGCTCAACCAGGAGATGGCGTATCTACAATTTATGGTCCAAACGAGACCATTACTGTTCCGGCTTACGGCAATTCAGACACATTAACTCTCTATGCTGTCTGGGTTCAATCTACTGGTAACTTACAAAACTGGGCTGGTTGCTCTAGCATGTCCGCTGGTGCCGTTACTGCCCTTACCGATACTAGAGATAGTAGCACTTATGCCGTAGCAAAGCTTGCCGATGGTAACTGTTGGATGATTGAAAACCTAAGATTAGATCCTGCAGGAAAAACTCTTGATAGCTCCAATACTAATAACCCAACCTCCGGCTTCTCTACTACTGTTGCTGGCCTTTCTAGCTCTAGTTTTGCTACTTGTGCTTCGTCAAACTCTGCCTGTATAGATCAATATTCTGTAGGGATGGGAAACGTTACTGGTACTAAATCTAGCCGAGATTCCGCAGGCCAAAATTATCGTTGGTATTCTTATGGCGGTATGTATAACTGGTATACCGCTACGGCTGGCAATGGCACTTATAGTATGGGTAACTATTCAGCCGTTACTGGATCTATTTGTCCAGTCGGTTGGCATTTACCTTATGGAGGCAGTGCAACTGGCACAAATGGCGGTAATACTAGTGGAGGATTTTACTATTTAGGAAATCAACTAGGAGCAACCGTAAGTAATGCTACTAGTTCTAATATCTGGCGATCCTATCCGAATAATTTCATCTATTCCGGAACTTATAACGGTTCCACGAGCAGTCAACGTGGCAAAGCCGGGTCATATTGGTCTGCCACCACGTACTATAACACCTCTTATAGCCTTTATCTAGAATTAACTAGTTCTAGACTTGTCCCGCATAGTTCTTATTACAAATACACTGGGTCAGCTATTCGTTGTGTTTCAGATTACATACAATTTACACTAACTTATAATGCTAATGCAGGAGAAGATGCTGTTTCGAACCTTCCTATAGCTCAAACCCACTCCACAAATAGTGGTTCAGCAACATTTATTATCTCCAGCACTATACCGAGTCGCTCAGGTTATTATTTCCTCGAATGGAACACAGCGGCTGATGGTTCTGGTGATTCCTACTTTGCGGGAGATACATACACTACTAACTCTACAAATGCAACTCTCTACGCTCGATGGACTGATTGTCCTCCTGAATACATTTGTTATAGCCAATCTATGTTTAACGTGGATGGTACAATGGATAATCAAGCAGCTAATTCTTATTCCGAAATAACACTGCACGCGTCTAATTATACCCATCCTGCCTACGGTTTCGCAGGATGGAAGGCAAAGGTAGATGGCGGCGGTACGATTATTTATGGACCAAATCAAACTATTACTACTGGTGATTTATCGTCTCATGGTATGACTCTCTACGCTGAGTGGGGTTATGGCGGAAGTAATAGCATGCAGTGGTGGAAGGGTTGTTCAAGCATGTCTTCTGGCGCGATTATTACGCTTAATGATGTTAGAGATGGTAATGATTATGTCGTAGCTAAACTTGCCGATGGCAACTGTTGGATGATCGAGAACTTAAGGTTCAATCCAGCTGGAAAAACTCTTACTGATGCTAATACTAACCATCCTGACCCAGCTTTTGCTGCTGCTGTCCTAAATTTGTCGAATTCTAGTTTTGCCGCTTGCACCTCATCTGACTCTGCTTGTATAGATCAATACTCACTTGGTTTAGGAAATGTTACAGGCAGTATATCTAATTTTATTAATGGCGATCAATCCACGCGTTGGCATTCTTACGGTGGAATGTATAACTGGTATACTGCTACAGCCGGTAATGGCACATATAACACATATGGGGATGTAACAGTCGGGGATATTTGCCCTAAGGGCTGGCACCTGCCTTATGGTGGCAATGGCTCTAATGCGTTTGGAGGTAATACTAGTGGCGGATTCTACTATTTAGCAAGTCAGCTTGGGGCCACTTCAAACGACGTAAATAGCTCTAAAATCTTGCGCTCCTACCAAAATAATTTTATTCTATCTGGGAAGTATTATGGTTCTGATGCTTCTGATCGTGGTGATTATGGTTATTATTATTCTTCAACTTCGTGGAGTAATACAAATCCGTACTATATGTTACTCCACGAAAATGGAGTAAATCCAGGTACGACTAACGGTGGAGGGAAGCAATATGGTTTTGCCGTTCGCTGTGTTTCAAATCAATCATACACCATTGTCTACGATGGTAATGGTGCAGATGAAGGTTCAATGACGGCTCATACAGGCGTACTTGAAGGAGATGATGTCCAGCTATACGCTTCCAACTATTCACGTGCTGGTTATGGCTTTGCCGGCTGGTCCACTAATCCAAACGCTCAACCAGGAGATGGAATATCTACAATCTATGGGCCAAACCAAACTATCACTGCCCCAGCCTATAACGGCACCTCTACTACTACTCTTTATGCAATATGGGTCCAATCTACTGGCAATATGCAAGGTTGGAGCGGTTGTTCAGGCATGTCTGCCGGTGCTGTTACTGCGCTTACTGATACTAGAGATAGTAGTACTTATGCCGTAGCAAAGCTTGCCGATGGTAACTGTTGGATGATAGAAAACCTACGCTTAGACCTCTCGACTAATGGTGACGATATAACCATTTATAATACAAATCGCCCAACATTAAACTTTATTGATGAGGCTAACGATATGACAGGCAATACTTCTACTTGGAATACCTGTACTGATTCAAATAGTGCGAGTTGCTCAAACCAGATTTCCTTCTTTGTCGGTGATATGGACAGGAACAATACTGCTTCCCCTAATACCAATAATCAAGTTTCACAGTGGTATAGTTATGGTGCTCATTATAACTGGTATACAGCTACAGCCGGTAATGGAATGTATGATGCTATGTCAAATAACACTATAGCCGCTGGTGATATCTGTCCTATTGGTTGGGGTTTACCTTATGGCGGTTCTAGCGCTGATCCTTATGGCGGTAATACTAGTGGCGGATTTAAATATTTAGCAAGTCAGCTTGGGGTTACTTCATTTTATGACGTAAATAGCTCTATAATCTTGCGTTCCTACCCAAATAATTTTATTTATTCTGGTTATTATACTGGTTCATCTGCCAATAACCGTGGCTCTTCTGGCTTGTATTGGTCTTCGACTCATGAATCAAGAGAGGATAGTTACTTTATGAGTGTTAGTGAATTTAACTTTTATTGGGATCTTTCTTCTAGGGCTATGTATAATGCCCTTGCCATTCGTTGTCGCCTAGGCTCTTCAGAAGAATTTACTGTAACATACAATGGTAATGGCGCAGGTGACACCATAAACAATATTCCAGTCTCTCAAACCGCAATCGGTAATGGAATGGTTGATATGATAACAAGTAGTACAATTCCGACTCGCGATGGAAACGTCTATTCTTTTGCTGGTTGGCAAGATAAATATGGGCAAATAGTACAACCAGGTGATACATATCATGCAACAGATACTAATGCCGTTCTTTATGCGATTTGGACTGTTGCTACTTGTAATCCTGCTGCTACAACAATTGGAACAGGTAATACTTCTACTGATGCAGTTTGCCTCCAGGATATGAATAGCACTGTAAAAAGCACTATGACTATTGCCGATTCCTCTACGGGCACCTACACATTAAGAGATGCAAGGGATAATAAAACTTACACGATAGCCAAGCTTGCTGACGGAAATGTTTGGATGACTCAAAACCTAAATTTTGCTCCTAGCGCAGATATGTTCATCGGTTCTGCTGATTCGGATGTGACTTCCTTCATGGTCCCTGCCTCTACTACTAGCTTCGAGACGACAAATGATGATACTACTTATATTAGTCCTAAAGTCCTAGCCGACAGCACATATGGTGCTTATTATTCGTATGCCGCCGCCATTGCTTCCACCGCTGCTTATTCAGGTAATGATCAAAATATTTCCACTTCTGTTTGTCCTAAAGGCTGGGATCTCCCCACAAAGTATCAATATGATTATTTAAGATCTATTGCTAACTTCAGTACTTTTGCTTCGGCGCAAGCTTCTCCATATAATTTTATCCGCGCTGGGTATAAAAATGGAGCAAGCATTTATGATCAATCAAGTTCTACTCATCTCTGGACGTCCACAAACTATTCTACTGCCTATTCGTATAGGTCCACTGTTATTTCCAATTCCTATGGCTCTAACTATAAGACCTATGGTTATTCAATTCGTTGTCTTGCTTCAAACGGTACGGGCACCGTTCACTACTATGCAAACGGCGGTACTGGTACTATGGCAGATCAAACAAATGTTGATGTTAACGCTTCAATTATTAGGCCTAATGATTTTGTACCAGCAGATGATCATAAACAATTTCGCACATGGAATACTGCTGCAGATGGTTCCGGTACTAACGTTGTTGCTAACACCCCTCTCGAAATAGTCGTAACTAATGGTGGCACAGTTAATCTCTATGCCCAGTGGGATGACTTGTACAAACTTACATTTACTAATACCATTACTAGTAGCGTCCAGACAAAGATAGTTATAGTGGGACAAAGTACCACGGTTAATTCTCCGAGTACGTGGAGCCGCTCTGGTTATAGACTAGTCGGTTGGGACACGTCGTCTATTGGTGAAACGGCAGTATATACTAATGGCCAGTCTATCACTCCAAGCTCAGATTTGTCTTTGTATACCGTCTGGAAACCAACCTATACTATTGAATATAATGGCAATGGTTCTACTGATGGATCGGCTGTAACGCATACTGATGTGATTGAAGGCGACGCCGTAAATCTATATGCTTCTAACTACGCTCGCACTGGTTATGGCTTTGCTGGCTGGTCCACAAATCCAAGTGCTCAGCCAGGAGATGGCGTATCTACGATTTATGGTCCAAATGAAACTATTGCTGCTCCGGCTCGTCCTGCTTCTGGTACCTTAACCCTTTATGCTGTTTGGGTTCAATCTGCTGGTAACTTACAAAACTGGGCTGGTTGCTCTAGCATGTCTGCTGGTGCCGTTACTGCTCTTACCGATACTAGAGATAATAATACTTACGCTATAGCTAAGCTTGCCGATGGTAACTGTTGGATGATCGAGAATTTAAGATTGGATCCTGCAGGAAAAACTCTTAATAACACTAATACTAATAATCCAGCCTCCGACTTCTCTACTACTGTTGCCGGTCTTTCCAGTTCTAGTTTTGCTGCTTGTAGCACCAGCAGCGGCTCGACCTGTACGGACCAGTATTCTGCAGGGATGGGAAATATTACTAGTAGCGCATCTAGTCCAAGCGCTTACAGCCAAAATTCTCGTTGGTATTCCTATGGTGGTATGTACAACTGGTATACCGCTACAGCCGGAAACGGTGTCTATAGCATATACGATGGCGTAACTGCTGGTGACCTTTGCCCAGCTGGTTGGGGATTACCTTATGGCGGTTCTAGCACTAATCTTTATGGCGGTAATACAAACGGTGGTTTCTACTATCTACTTGTCCGACTTGGATCTGGGACTGCGATTAGTGGCATTTCTGGATCTAGCATTGTACGCTCGTATCCAAATAACTATGTTTATTCTGGAACATATCAAAGCAACAGTGCTTATAGCCGTGGTTCAAATGGCCACTACTGGGCTTCATGGGCTCCTAATTCTGCAGTATATGGCGCTAGTATATATGTCACTAGCGGAAGCATAATTGGTGATATTGCAACCGCTAGGGCTACAGGTCTTGCTATCCGTTGTCGTGCTGGAGAATACTTCACTATTTCTTATGACGCTAATGCTGGTACAGATACGGTGACAGATTTGCCTTCTTCACAAACTCGATTATTAACTCCTGGCAATACTGTCTTTGCTATTCCTAGCACTGCACCAACTCGCTCAGGCTATACCTTTAATGGTTGGAATACTGCGGCCGATGGCTCTGGTACGTCTTACGCTGCTGGTTCAATCTATACTGCTAGCCAAACAACCTCTATCCTCTATGCGCAATGGTCTTAGGACTTCTTAAGCCTCATAGAGCTGCCGTTTACTGCTTCTTTTGACATAAAAAATACCCCTCGCGGGGTATTTTTTAACGGCCGTCTTTATGGCGGGCGTGTTTGCGTTTTTCGCTGTGCTTGTGATTATTGTTGCGATTCAATTTCGCAATTCTCACTGTAGATTTCTTAACCATGGCTAAAGTTTACCACGATTTTTGATTCAAGTAAAATTCTTATGCTATAATTATCTCAATGAACGAAGATGATGTTCAAAAGAAACGTCGCGATAGCGAAGAAGAAGCGACCTCTAATAGGTCTCGGATTCTTGGTTTTCCGTACCTAGATACACGTACTTTTGAAGCCGAAATTCCGCTGGTTCCAAACATACTCGACAAAGAACAAATGCATCGTGATTTTATCATTCCTTTGCAAGAAGGCGGCGGTGGTGAACACTACCAGTTCATGATTACTAGCCAAACGCCTCGTACTACCATCGAAAAAATTCGTTCCGAGTATCTCGATCGTGGTGAGCGCACTGACTTTTTCTTAATTTCTAAATCAGCCTATCAGGTATTTATGTTGCGCTATGATCCTCCAAAGGAAATCAAATACGACGACATTAAAATCGCTACCGAAGGTGATTCCAAAACCATTGATTCAGTCAGCCGCACTCTTAATTCAGTAGCTACCGACAAAGTTTTCGACTTCTTACTAGACCAAGCCGATAAGCTCACCGCATCTGACATTCACATTGAAAACATGCGCGATCGAATTCGTATTCGTATGCGTGTAGACGGCATTCTTCACCCAGTTGCAGACATTGATAAAGATCGCTATCGCATTTTTATGGGCGAGTTATCATCACGTGCAAACGTTTCTACCGCCGCTACTACTCCGCAATCTGGTCACATGCAAAAAGACATTTTCCGTGACGGCTCCTCACATCTACTAAACATTCGTGTTGAAACAATTCCAACCATGTACGGTCAAGATGCCGTGCTTCGTCTCTTTAATTTTGACGAGTCACTGCTCAACCTTGACTTACTTGGTCTTTCCAAAGAAGAACGTGCCGAAATCAACGAAGTCATTTCGCATCCACGCGGTCTAGTCTTGATGGTTGGTCCTACTGGTTCTGGTAAATCTACCACGCTCTACTCAATGATTAATGCGCTCAATACTACCGATCGCAAAATCATCACACTTGAGGATCCAATCGAATATGGCATCACTGGTATTTCTCAAATCCCGATTAATACTACCAAAGGTGGTTCCTTTGCCGATGGTCTTCGCTCGGTCCTACGTCTTGATCCAGACGTCGTGATGGTTGGTGAGATTCGCGATGCCGACACTGCTCGTACTGCTATCCAGGCTTCCATTACTGGCCACTTAGTCTTAAGCTCCTTCCACGCCAATTCAACTTCGGCTGCCTTTTCACGTATGATTGATTTAATTGGCACCAACCCAATCTTCTCCAGTTCTATCCGTCTTGTGATTGCGCAGCGTCTTGTGCGTAAACTTGCCGATAATAAGAAAGCCTATTACCCAGACGAGGCCACTAAAAAATATCTACATAAGGTCTTAGATGGAGTTGAAGGCGTAGATCTTAGCAACCCAGTGCTCTATAAACCGAATCCTTCAGAAGAAAATCCATTTGGTTACGACGGCCGCACCGTCATTATGGAACAATTAGTTGTTTCTGAGGATATCCAAGCCTTTATTCGCGGTGATGTTACCGATATTAACACTACAGCAATTGAAAAAGCCGCTATAAAACAAGGCATGCTTACACTTGAACAGAAAGGCGTGTTAGCTGCGCTTCGTGGTGATACCACCCTCGAAGAAGTCTCACGTGTGATATAATATAACAATGAGTAAAAAATCTTCTACAAAAAAGCCAAAAGTCAGTATGGACTATAATGGCTATGACTATGAAAAATTCTGGACCGATTCCGACCGCGACTACGAAGACATGGCCGACCGTATGGCTATTCGTAAATTACTGCCAACAACTATGGAAAGTTTTGTCGACATTGGCGGCGGTTATGGACGCCTTGCTAACGAATACCTCGCTCGTTCCAAAAAAGTTACCATTTTTGACTATTCTAAAACCGAACTAAAACAAGCCAAAGAAAAATATGGTGATCGCATCGAAACTAAAGCAGGCGATATCTACGACCTACCATTTAAAGATGAATCATTTGATGGTATGCTCATGGTTCGTGTTTCGCACCACTTGATCCAATTTCCGGCTGCTGTAAAGGAATTCTATCGTGTGCTAAAACCAGGCGGAACCTTTGTCATTGAAATTGCTAACAAAAAGACTTTGCCAAAAAAAGTAAAATACATTTTCCGCAAATCCAAAGTCAATCCATACGACAAGCAACCATCCAAACTCGACGACCTAGAAATGTACAACTATCATCCAAAATATGTTGAGCAAATCTTCAAAGACGCTGGATTTAAAATCGACAAAGTTTTGTCCGTCTCTAATTTCCGTAGTGCAAAACTCAAAAAGATGTTTGGCACCAAGAGACTCGTAAAAATGGAAAACAAAGCCCAAGGTCTCTTTGCGCCAGTGCGCTTTGCCCCATCAATTTATTATCGTCTAACCAAATAATTATTTAATTAATTCTTTTACGCGTCTTGCTACGCCTTTATTTCCATCAATTAACTTTGCTTTTGGGAAGAGTTTTTGAATCTTATCACGCAGGTAAATATAATGTGTACAACCAATAACGATTGCATCGTAATCAAGTCCAATATAATTCTTCAACAATTCGTTTAATTTGTCTTCGGATCGTTTTCGGTCTTTTGATTCCACGGCTTCGGCTAGTCCATCGCACGGCAGCAAGGTAATTTTTTGTTCTGGGTGTTGGTTTTCTGCTACTAATGCATGCGTACGTTCAGATGCAATTGTGCCCGGCGTCGCCATCACTAATATATTATTATATTCACTATCACAGGCGAGTTTTATTGCTGGTTCTGTTCCGACAAAAGTTACATTAGGGTATTCTTCACGCAATTTGCCAATGCACTTAGTGGTTGCAGTATTACAGGCCACCACAATTAATGAAATATTCTGCGCTACAAAATCATTCACGATTATTCGAACAATCTGCATCAATTCGTCATCGCTTTTATTACCATATGGATTATGCTCGGAATCAGCGTAATAAATAAACTCTACTTCTGGCATCATTTTCTGCATTTCGTCTAACGTGGTTAATCCACCAATTCCAGAATCAAAAACACCAACTTTCATTAGTTATTCACTCCATGATGTGCACCAAATGCATACTGATCGAGTTTTCTAAATGTGTAGCCATTAGCTAATCCATATTGGATAATTGCTTCCACCGCATCGACCGAAAAACCTTTTGTATCGTGTTGAAGTACAACTGATACGCCATTATTCTTTAGTGCGCTAATTGTATTATTATAAACTTCATATGCCGTCTTTGCACCACCGGCATCATTAGAAGAAACGTTCCAATCAAAATAGAAGAACCCTTTACTCACTACGTCTTTTACTAATCGTGACATAATTCTAGTGTGCCCATCGTATTTTGCACTCACTGTATTCGAACTGCCACCAGGAAAGCGAATCAGATTTGACTTATACCCGGTAATTGATTCCACGCGGTTTTGCACCCTTGTCATATCATTATAAAAATTATCCATATTTTGATAAATATATGAATAATTATGCGAAAAAGTATGTAGACCAATAGCATGTCCTTCGTTATATTCACGTCTAATTATTTCGTCTGAACCAGAACCAGTCACGAAGAAGGTTGCTTTTACGTTATACTTTTTTAATACATCAAGTAGTCTTGCAGTATGCTCGCTTGGACCATCGTCAAAAGTTAGATAGATAACTCCATTATTAGCTGGAATCACTTTTACTGTATAATTTGTTTTGCCAATATTGCCGGACGCATCAGTTGCTTCATATTTAATAACGTAAGAACCAACTGTATTTTTATCGACTTCACCAGTATGAGTAGGTTCAAGGTTTTCATCACAATTATCCGTAACTGTAACTTTAGGTGGTTCAAAATTAGAACCAACATTCAGCGAAGCCACTTCACCTTTTTCAAATGTTATTACCGGTGCTTCATCATCTTCCACCACACTACTAATAGTCGTGACTGCTCGATTATTATTTGAATCAGTCGCAGTTATTACAACTGTATTATCATGATGCGTAATAGTTGCCTTGTCGGTAATATCGCCATCATAGTTATCAGTTACCTTTAAATCAAAAGGCGGAATTCTTCCATTCGGGCACACCATCACCTTTTCCACGCCAACGGAGATTATCGGCTGAGTATCATCCACTACAGAGACCTTTTGGCTTAGTTCGAATGTTTGGCTGCCATGTCGAATTTCGTAATCAATGTAATAATCACCAAGTTTTTTTGTATCAACCGTGCCTGCAGAATAAATCACGACATCCTGGCAAGAAATAATATTACCAAAGCAAATATTACCGTGATCCTCATAGTATTCGGAATCGTAAGAAATAGCTATTTCTGGCCTAAAACCGCGTGTTTGAAGCCTAGGATAAAAGAAATAATATGATAAAAATGCTAACGCCGCAGTCAGTAGAAAAACAATAAAAAATAAAAAAACGGAGCGATGGGCACCGTAGACCTTCTTCCACCAAGAAACAAATTTAGACTTATGTTTATTCATAGGCGTTTGGCAGGGTCAGCTGGAATCGAACCAGCATTGCATCCTTAGAGGGGATGAGTCCTATCCGTTGAACGATGACCCCGTACCTATAATTATATCATAGAGTGGCCTGTTATTATAAGTCATCACTATCTTAATCGTCTTACACGATAGCGCGGCCATGTGGCAGTGGAAAAAATATTACCATTTAAGATCGTAAAATAGTAATATTGCGAGCAAAATAATTAATGAAAATGTGGCATAATATTCTTGAAAGAGGTATATATATGAAAAAGAAAATGCTTATAAGTTTAATGGTGATTGTAAGTTTATTTATAATTATAGGTTTATTTATAATTATAGGTTGCAGTAATAAAGAAAATTATATAACTGATTATGAACATTTATATGATACTGCAGTTCAATATATTATTGACAATGATACAAATCCAGAGAAGAATAACGATAGATATAAAATGT
>JAFROU010000019.1 GCA_017429465.1 Candidatus Saccharimonadota bacterium | reverse complement strand
CGTAGAGTGTGTTTAAAAAAATATGACCTTCCCGGAGTGGAGCTTTGGTTACTTATAGCTCTGCCTTAGTCAACCACTCCGGACTAAGATTTAAAAATAAATATTAAAGTGTGGAGTTAAAAGGCAAAACCAAAATGAGAAATCAAAAATTTACAACGCGACGGGGAACGGCTACTGCGACTGACTGGATTCGTAATCATAATACCGTACGCCATACATCTGGAACGTTGGGACCGATTTTTCAAACTGCAAGCCTAGGAGTGCTCGTACTTATAGTTGGTCTGATCTATGCAACGCAGGGTGCAAGGGCGACGAACTATGATTATGAGTTATCAAATATCGAAAGCCAGATCGCTGAACTAGAAGCAAAAAAAGAGGATTTGGCGGTCGAGAGAGCTCGTTTAACTTCAATTGCTGCTTCTGAAACAAGTGAGGTCGCAGTAGCGATGGAAAATGCTACTGTCTCTGGTTACGCAAAATAATTTTTGATATAATAAAAGCATGAGCCGTTCGAAGTTTTTGAATGTGTGTCTTATTTTGGTAGTAAGCGTGATTGGCGTGCGACTTTTTTATATTCAGATTATTCAACATAGTGAATGGACGGCGAAAGCAGAGGCTCGCCATACTTTAGAAAATACGATTGTGGCAGAGCGTGGTGATATTTATATGATGGACGAGAGTCATCCAACAGCCGTCGTATTAAATGAGACGGTTTATTCCGTAATAGTAGATCCGATGTTGACTGATGAAGAGAAGGCAAAGGAGACGGTTGAAAAATATGCCAAAGATAATATCGTAGCCAAGTGGGATGATGTGTTTAAAGATAAAACAATGCGTTATTATGTTGTAGCTAAAAATGTATCGCGCAAGAATGCCGAGGCGATTATGAAAGAAGAGGTGCACGGTATCTGGTTTCAGGAAAACAATAAACGCGTTTATCCGGAAGGGGAAATGGCCTCAGAGTTATTAGGTTTTGTGAATGCTGATGGGGAAGGACAATACGGTACAGAAGGCGCATTTAATAAAGAGCTTTCTGGTAAAAATGGTCTTTTAAAGACTGTGACGGATGTTAATCGGGTGGCACTTTCGATCGGTAATGACAATATCCGGATGCCGGCGGTGGATGGCGATAATATCGTTTTAACGATTGATCGTAACATTCAAAGGAAGATCGAAAAAATTCTTGCGGATAAGGTTAATAATTCGGTAGCAACTCACGCTAGTGCAATTGTGATGAATCCAAATAATGGTAAGGTGCTGGCGATGGCAAATGTGCCAAATTATAATCCAGCAGATTATGGAAACGTAAAGGACGCTTCGGCTTACCAAAATAATGTACTTGAAGGCGCGTATGAGCCGGCTAGTGTTTGCAAGACCTTCACTTTTGCAGCCGCGATTGATTTAGGCGTGATGTCGCCAGAAACGACTTATTATAACGCTGGAAAAATGACGGTAGATGGATTGACTTTCGTTAATGCTTACCGAGGCAAACTCGGTGAGATTAATATGCAAACGGCGCTTAACTATTCGTTAAACACTGGTAGTGCGACGGCCTTGAAGTTAATTAGTGGCGGTAATTTTACACAGGATGGTCGACAGAAATTATATGATTATTATTACAACCGCTTTGGTTTAGGTGAATATACTGGTGTGGAATTATACGAGGTACCAGGTCATGTTCCAGCGCCGGACGAATATGATTATACGATGGATTATACTTATGCCAACTTAACTTTTGGCCAGGGTCTGAATGTGACAATGGCGCAGGTAGCAGCTGCAGCGTCATCGATTGTAAATGGCGGTTTTTATTATGAGCCAACGGTGTTAGCGGGGAAGATGGTGAATGGAGAATTCGTGCCAGCTGAGTCAAAAAATTACGTTCGTAAGACAGTCAGTGAAACAACAAGTAACACGATGAGAGCGATGCTCTATGGTACGCGTAATAGTCGTCGACTTTATGGTATTGATAAGGCGGGCTATTATGTAGGTGGTAAAACTGGGACTGCCCAAGTGATTCAGAAGGATGGAAAATATTCTGATGCGATGGGCGAGACAATAGCCAGTTATGTCGGTTTTGGTGGCACGGAAGGGGAGTTGCCAGAATACTTAATAATGGTTAAAATATGGGGGGAGGGTAAACACCTAGAAGGCGAGCGTGATGCTATGCCATTGTTTGATAGCATTAGTAATTATTTGCAGACTTATCTAAAAATTAAACCAAAAGGACAATGATGATTGAAAAAGGAATGAGTGGCGAAGTATTTTATGGACTAATCTTAGCACTAGGTGGCTTTTTGCTTTCGATGTTTTTGACGCCAATCTATACTTTTTTTGCTTATAAATATAAGTTTTGGAAAAAGCAAAAGCAGACTACGGCAGACGGTAAAGCATTGCCAGTCATGACAAAGTTACATGCCCATAAATTTAAACGAGCTTTTCCGACGATGGCCGGAATTGTGGGCGTAGTAGTAGTGGCAACGACGACGATTGTTTGTAACTGGGATCGTGGCCAAACTTGGTTGCCGCTCGTCGGATTCTTAAGTGGTGCGTTCGTAGGTTTTGTTGATGATTTAATTAACGTTTTCGGATCTGGGAAGGGCGCAGCAGGATTACGTGCACCAGTTAAATTCTTTATGATTACCGTGGTGGGGTTGGTGCTCGGCTGGTTCTTTGCCGTAAGGATTGGCTGGACCGACGTGATGATTCCATTCCTAGGCGATTTTGATTTAGGTGTAGTTGGCATGATTATTCTATTCACGTTTGCTGTTGTTTCTACTAGTAACGCTGTAAATATCTCTGACGGCTTAGACGGTTTAGCTGGTGGATTAATGATGCTGGCATACGGTGCATATGGTGTAATTGCATTGTTCCAAGACCAGTGGATGTTATTTGGCTTTTGTTTAACGGTAGTTGGTTGGTTACTATCTTACGTTTGGTTTAATGTGCCACCAGCTCGTTTTATGATGGGAGATACTGGTTCCTTTGCGCTTGGCGCCGGTTTGGGTGTAGTAGCAATGATGACAAATTCCTTTTTATTGCTGCCAGTGATTGGTATTTTATTAGTGATTGAGGCTGGCTCGAGTTTGTTGCAATTATTTTGGAAAACTGTTTTCAAGAAAAAACTCTTTATTTCAGCACCGATTCACCATCATCTTGAAGCTAAGGGTTGGGGCGAAGCGAAGATTGTGATGCGCT
>JAFROU010000018.1 GCA_017429465.1 Candidatus Saccharimonadota bacterium | reverse complement strand
CCATAAGCCATGAGTAGACGATCATAATCGTAGGATGAGTTTCCAGTGCTGGCTAGGGTCGGTATCTTCCATTTTTTTGGACAAATTGATGAGGTGAATGAAAAGGCATAGGCATCCATACTACTGTCATACACTGCCGTTGACATAGCTGAAGCAAGTGTGCCAGCTGATGCAGCATAATAGTTATAGTACATGCCGTAGATGCTATTCCAGGCTAATTGCGCAGCACTATTAGTCTGCGTCCAGTTGGCATAGTTAGATAATTGTTGTGGTAGATTGAAGGTACCAGATGTCATGTCTGTATCAGCTGATGTAAGCGTTTTTGGCCCATCATAGCCAATGATTAGATTGTCAGTCATCCAGCAATATCCGTCTGCAAGCCTAGTGATATCGTAGTCTCTGCCGTCCCTGGCGTCTCTAAGAGTAAATGTGCTACCTATTGTTTTGCTATTACAAAGCGCTGTAGTAAAGCTCTGCATTGTTGGAGTCGATGATTGCCAGATATGGTAGTAAGAGAAGCTTTTTGTGAATGAATTTTGCGCTATCGGCACTGTTCCGCTAACCGACAATGATTTAGATGCGCCAACATTCCAAGATGAGGTGGTTGCAGTGCTAGACGTGTTGTAGCCAATACATTCATATCCGGAATAGGTGGTGCAAGTTGGCGCTGTTACACTAACATTAGTAGCTGAAAGCGTGGTGTTTCCATTATAAAGTGAGACTGTTGTGCTACCAGAGGCGCTTCGGTTGCTATTGCCACCATTAGCATAAAAAGTGACTGAAGCATTGACTGTGACGCTTTTTCTCCAGGTAGCTACGATGTTAACATTGCCGGAAATAGTCATTTTGCCGCTAGTAGTACCTGATGTGTTAGTGGTCGTGGTGGATGTCCCAGCATTTACCCAACCTCTGAAGGTCCAAGCAGTTAGAGTGTATGGATTTGACGGTACATCTATGTCACAAGATGTAGCCTGGGAGGCGCCATTATAAGCGGCCGATATTGTGCATTGGGCAGTAGTGTCTGTACCAGTGGCAGAGGAAACGTTTCTTTGGGTAGTGGCGGTATAGGTTACGGCTGCTTTTCGCCATATAGCATAAACTGTGGTGTCGCTAGTGAGATTGCTAATAGATTGAGCATTAGTATACTTTCTGGTCGTAGAATTGGCAGAGGCTGCCCAACCATAAAAAGATTTACCAGAAGGGGCAGTTGGTTTAGTGTTCCAACCTGTTGAGGCATTGTAGGCTCTAATGTTAGTGGCTGTGCCATAGACAAAATCTTGGGTACCATAGGTAGTATTACCGTCATAGGACTTAAATGTAATGGTGTGAGTGTCGGCTTGCCAGATAGCATACATAGTTACGTTATCCGAATCAGTTACATCGTTAGTAAATGAGTAGCTTGCCCCTGTATTATATTGGGTGCCAGAAGCTGAACCCAATGCCCAATTTGTTAAAGAATGACCAGTGTTATTGAAGCCACCTGACGGCAATGTGATAGATGGTGTGCTTACATTAGCGCCGTTGTTGGCTGTGCCACCAGAGTTGCCGTAGCCAGAGTTATAGTATTGGGTAGTAGAAGATGCATTAATTGTACCGGTGCCGCCATTCGCATTATAATTGACTGAAACTGTTCTTTGGTAGACGGATCGCATGGTGGCACTGGAAAGGGTAGCTGATGGGGTCTGACTTGTGCCGACAGTGGATGCGCCAAAAGTCACTGAAGAACTAGCTGTATTATTGTTCTTGTATCCAATAAAGGTCCACCCTTCAATATCGGTTTGAGTTGGAATAGTAATTGGTCTTAGCTGGCTCAGTGAATATGGATTCCAATACTGATACACGGTAGCTATGCGTCCCAGTGGCTCTACGCCAGAACTGAAATAATATGGTCTTCTTGCGATTACATAAAGATTAGTGTCACCAACTGTACTATAAGTAGTAATAGTGGCGCCATTACTATAGTCTCGGCCAGTTGTTTTAGTCGGACTAGTGACCCAACCATAGATGGAGAAACCAGTACCTGGAAGAGTGCCGCCTAAATTAGCCCAAGTAGTGAGAGTGCAAGATTCGCCAAAGGTACAATCCGAAGTCCCCAGCAGGTTGGCGCCTGCGGTTTCTGCGCCATTTCCTACGTAGTAGTTGATATGATATGTATTAGCGGTAGCGGCGGCGTTAATAGTATAAGTACTACCGTTATTTGTAAAGGACTTACCAGCACTATAGGTGGCATTTGACCCAGTAATCCAGCCAGACCAAGCAGAAAAAGTATAGCCATCCGCTGCTACGGCTCTGAAATAGTAGGTAGTATTAGATGTAGCCGTAAAGCCGGTGGTGGTAAGCTCGGTATTGATATCGCTTGAGCTAGTACCGTAAAAGACAGACGAGATATTTGTGGCCGTTCCGAGCTTAATTGTTGCGGTGTTTCTTTGCCACATAGCATTTAGAGTAGCGACAGGGGAATTATAAAGTAGATGTATGGATGTGCTTGTAGCATAAGTATTAGATGAACAAGTAGGAGCATCAGTCCCATTATTGCCAGTTATTGCTCCATCACACCAGCCCTTAAAGGTGTAGCCGGATTTACTAGGCGTAGTAGATGGAATAGTGAAAGTGTGGCTATAGTCATTTGAAACAAATGTTTGGATTTCTGGAGTAGGGCTACCGCCATTTGCATTATAGGAAATGCTATAAGTAAGGGGATTAGCTACGGCGGTTATAACTAGTGTATTTGTATAGGTTCCAGAAGGCTGAGTATTAGCTACTTTAGCTCCTATGTATAGCGTATAAGTATTGGCTGCACTATTGGCCTCGCTAGTAGTAGCTAGGGTATCTCCTGATCCAGACACACTTGGTGCTGGTCTATAAGTAGTATTATCTAAAGAATAACCCCATCTTCCTACTGGAAAACTTGATACTGAACTATTTGAAGACAGAGTTGGAATTGTATTAGTACCTGATACTAGATTAGTACTAGCTCCAGATGTAGTTAAAGTCATAGTATAACCAGTTGGATTGGTGGTGGTAACAGAAATGATAGTATTCCCCGTCTTTAGAGTATTGAAATCTCCCACATCAACTAGGGCCGTAACAGTATTAGAATTAATAGAAATAGACGGAGTGTTTAGCGATATTGGGTCCGGTACAGCATAGGCGGTGCTATAAAAGACAGCCATAAAAACAAAAGATGCGACAAAAAGCCACATCGTGAACAACAATTCATTTATTATTTTTGTTCTTATTTTCATATGACCTATTTTTTGGTTTGTCTTACAGCACCTCCTAATGGTGCTAGGTATATTATAGCACGTTAAACGTAAACGGAATAGCTTTTTTTATCCAATTATTTGTTCTAATTTTATGATATAATTATTTAAGCCTTGGGGCAGTAGCTCATCTGGTAGAGCGCAGCATTCGCATTGCTGAGGTGGTCGGTTCGAGTCCGATCTGCTCCACCAAAGATATGACGGTTGGAAATGAAATAACAGTTCGGATTTCTTGTAATAAGTCCGATTTTTTGTGCTTTATAAAAGATAAAGGTTTTAAGGCTACTAGTACATTTATTCTTCATGATTATTATTATTTCCCTAGTGATTTGGATTTTAAGAGCTTTTCCATAAGAGATACCGTTCGTCAGGCGGTTTTAGTGCGTGATATTCAGGGTGAGTCTTATAAGCCACTACTCACCTTTAAAAAGAAAGAGATAAACGATAAGGGCGAGATCTTAAACCAAAAATCTTATAATTGTCCTATTTCTGATATTGGTGCAGCCAGGCAGTTCTTAGAAGCAATTGGTTATAAATATGGTTTTGAGATTTTTGAAAATGGTACAGTATTTTCTGATGGTAAGGCCGAGTTCGAGCTTAAAGATATTAAAGAGCTTGGCCTCCTGATTGAGGTCGAAACTGATTCTAATTTTAGCTCAATAGATATGCTTAAAAAAATGCTAGACGACAATGATTTTCCGTACGATCATAGTAATTATTTTGTTAAAAAGGCTGAGATTTTCACAGAACGGATGTTAAATAAAAAATAACCCCCGAAGGGGTTATTTTTTTGCGATTAACGCTTACTAAATTGCTCTTTCTTACGAGCAGAGCGCAAACCATATTTTTTGCGTTCCTTTTCGCGTGGATCACGTTTAACGAATCCGGCTTTCTTAAGCACTGGGCGTAAGTCTGGGAATTCGGTCGTGAGGGCCTTTGAAATAGCTAATTTAATGGCATCAACTTGGCCAGCAAGACCACCACCGCTAACACGGATAGTGATATTGTACTCCTTTTGCTTTTGAGTCAAAGCTAGAGGGTCAGTAATCTCTGCTAGATAGGTTTTGTTGCCCGAGAGATATTCTAGGGCTGGTTTGTCGTTGATGGTAATCTCGCCTTTACCCTTGTAGAGACGGGCGCGAGCGGTGGCAGCTTTACGGCGGCCAAGACCATAGGTATATTTACTTGCGACCATTATTTAATCTCCTTTGGATTTTGAGCGGCGTGGGTATGTTCAGCTCCTTCGAACACACGTAGACGAGCTAGTCGGTCTGCAGAAAGCTTATTCTTTGGAAGCATACCCTTTACAGCTTCTTTAATTGCGAGAGAAGGATCTTTTTCGATGACTTCTTCTAGTTTTAGTTCGGTTAAACCTCCTGGAAAACCACTGTGGCGATAGTATTTTTTGTTAGTCATCTTATTGCCAGTGACAACAAGGTTCTTGGCATTAATTACTACGACGTAGTCACCATTGTCGATATGTGGAGTATAAGTGACTTTACTTTTCCCCATTAGCTTATCGGCTATTACGACGGCAAGTTTACCTAGTGGAAGAGTGCTGGCATCAATAAGATACCAATCACGTTTAATCTCGGAAGCTTTTTGACTATAAGTTTTCATTATTTAGCCTCCTTTTTCTCGGCTTTTTTAACTTCGAGATCAATTGGATCGACGAAGGAAATGGTAGCCATTTCGGCGTTATCTCCTTTGCGAAAACCGGCATGTTCAATTTTGAGATAGCCAGAATCTCGCTTGATTTGTGGAGCGATGACATCAACTAATAGATCAGCTGTTTTCATGTCATCTAGACGAGCTATAACGAGGCGACGATTGGCAAGTCCACCTTTTTTAGCGATGGTGACGAGTTTTTCGACGCTGCGACGCATTTCTTTAGCACGAGCTAAAGTAGTTGTAATTGTCTGATATTTAATCAGAGAGCACATCAGCCCACGTAACAGTGCTTGCCTCTGATCGGTTTCGCGGCCGAACTTGCGACCTTTATATCCGTGGCGATGCATATTAAATATTTAACTCCGTTAACTTTTCTTTAACTTCGTCTAATGCTTTACTGCCGAAACCTTTTAGTTCTTTGAGCTCAGATTCAGATAATTGAATCAAGTCACGAACGGTCTTGATTTCGTTGTTTATAAGGGCATTAGCTGTACGGGCAGATAAACCAAGCTCTTCGATTGGGAGTAGTAAGCCGGAATCGTCTTCTTCTTTGTTCACGCCAGGAGCTGGAGCACTTTCTACAACTGTGCTGCCGGCAAGGGCAGAATATTGATTAACGAGGATTGCGGCGGCCTCTTCAAAAGCGTCACGTGGCGTTATCGTGCCATCGGTTTCAATCGTGATAGTTAGTTGCTGTAGGTTGGTGTCTTGGCCAACGCGGGTATTTTCAACTTTGTAACGAACACGAAGGACTGGCGTAAAGACTGCGTCTAGGGCAATCATGTCGCTATGAATGCGTTCGGCGCCAGATTTTTCAATTGTTTGGTAACCGCGTCCTGTTTCGACAACGAAATGCATTTTTAGAACATGCTTTGGATCATCGATGTGGCAGATTACCTGATTTGGATTGCTGATTTCAACATCAGCTGGTAGCTTGATGTCGCCAGCAACTACACGCTTATCACCGTCTTTTTCACTAGTTTGCTTATCGCCTCTCATTTCGAGGGTCAATTCGACTGGAGTGTCACTGTGACATTTGAAGCGAATATTTTTGAGATTGAGCATAATATCAATCACATCTTCACGAATTCCTTCGATTGCGGTGTATTCGTGAGTGGTACCCTCAATACTAAATGAGGTAATGGCGGCACCTTTGATGCTTGAAAGCAAGACGCGGCGGAGAGAATTGCCTAATGTGTTACCGTAGCCATAGTAAAGTGGCTTGATGACAAACTCTGCGCTGTTTTTACCGAGGTCTTTGACTTCGGCAAGTTCTGCTTCGTGGATAACTTTTGTTGTCATATCTTGCTTTCTCCTTAGCGTGAGTAATACTCAACGATTAATTGTTCATTAATGCCCACCTCAGCTTCTTCGCGCTTTGGTAGTCCTGTTATTTCGATCTTCATCTTCTTACCATCGGCTTTTAGCCAGCTTAGTGGAACTTGGCTAGCGGAGCCCATGATTTCTGGAAGATTTTTAAAATACTCAGATTTTTGGGACTTAGGACGAACTTCGAGGACATCACCTGGGTTCAAACGAATAGAAGGGATGTCAACACGACGACCGTTTAATAGGAAGTGGCCATGTGAAACGAGCTGACGTGCCTGGCGACGGGTTGTAGCGAAGCCAGCACGGAAGACGGCGTTATCGGCACGGCGTTCCAAGAATTGGAGAAGGTTTTCACCAGTTAGACCATCGGTCTTCATGGCTTCCTTCATGAGTTTAGCGAACTGTTTTTCAAGTACGCCGTAGAGACGACGGACTTTTTGCTTCTCGCGAAGCTGCGTTAGATATAGGCTACCGCCACGGACACGCATGTCTCCGTGTTGACCTGGAATACCAGATTTTTTAGCCATTGTCTTATGTGCTTTTGGAGCGAGAGCGAAACCTTCGCGACGACTCTGTTTGACAATTGGGGATTTATCGCGTGCCATTATGGTTTCCTTTCTCCCTTTGGACGCACACCACCGTGCGCAATTGGGGTTACATCTGTAATACTATCAATTTTGACGCCGACGCTAGCAACTGCACGAATGGCGCTATCGCGGCCAAGACCGATGCCTTTGACAAAGACTTCAGCACTGTTCATACCGTGCTCTTTCTTGGCGATTTCGACGGCTTTTTCAGCTGCAACTTGAGCGGCATAGGCGGTACCTTTTTTACTACCACGGAAGCCGTTAGCTCCAGCGGAAGAGGCACTTAAAATTTCGCCTTTCTTGTCGGTTACACTGATGATTGTATTATTAAATGTTGCTTGAATATGAACTTGGCCAGATGGAACGTTACGTTTGTTCTTCTTGCCTTTAGTTTTTGCAGCTTTTGCGGTAACTTCGGTAGCTTCAGTTGCTGGAGCTTCTGCTGCAGTCTTGATGATTTCTTCTTCTGCCATATTTTACTCCTAAGTTTTACTCGCTGCTTTTGGTTGTGTACCACCGACCGCGATCGCCTTACCCTTACGCGTACGTGCGTTCGTACGGGTACGTTGGCCGTTGACTGGTAATTTAGCCTTGTGGCGGATACCTTT
>JAFROU010000017.1 GCA_017429465.1 Candidatus Saccharimonadota bacterium | reverse complement strand
CTTCAGCAGCGGCGGCTTCTTCAGCTTCACGAGCAGCAGCTTCAGCAGCTGGATCGTAGAGACTAGCCACAACTTGATTTGGATCAAGTTCCTTATCGGCAAATTCAACGCCTTTTGGAAGGACGATGTCGGCAATAGTTATCTTATCGTCAACGGAAACAAGTTTGCTAGCATCAATGGTGATTTCTTTTGGAAGATCACTCGGTTTAGCTTTAACATCAATTTCTTCCATGGCTTGAGTGTAAACAAAATGATAGATTTTATTGGCTTCGGATTCGCCAAAGTTAACAATCTTGATTGGAGTAGTAGCCTCAACAGCTTGGTCAGCAGCAATAGCTTGAAACTCAACGTTAATAATTTTACGACTAATCGGGTCGAGTGCAATGTTTTTCACAATCACGAGTTGTTTTTTACCAGCGATATCGAGATCGATTGGTGAGTGATAGCCAGCAGCACGAAGCACTTTTTCGGTTGCGTTGTAATCAGATTGTGCTAATATTTCTTCCTTGCCACCGTAAATAACAGATGGAATTAGGCCCTTAGCACGAAGGTCTTTAAGTTTTTTGCCAGTGAGAGAGCGACTCTCGAGGGCGAGCTTATTTTCAGACATGTTGAATTAATTCCTTTATTTTCAATATATTTTACCCCATTTTAGAGAAAAACGCAAGGGTTAGAGTATGGCGCTGAGATATTTGCCGGTTGGCGTGTCAGACTTCTTGGCAAGTTGTTCTGGTGTGCCTTCAGCAATGATTTGTCCACCTTTCAACCCACCTTCTGGCCCCATATCAATGATCCAGTCAGCGCATTTAATAACATGAAGGTTATGTTCAATAATAATCATTGAGTTACCGCCGTTCACCAGCTCATTTAAAATTTCGAGTAAACGTTTAACATCGTCGGTGTGAAGACCGGTAGTTGGCTCATCAAGAATATAAAGAGTTTTACCGGTGCTGCGACGAGATAGTTCGGTGGCAAGTTTAATGCGTTGAGCTTCACCACCAGAAAACGTGGTAGCTGGTTGACCAAGGCGAATATAGCCCAAGCCGACTTTTTGGATAGTTTGAAGTTTTGGTGCGATTGATGGAATGTTTTTGAAAAAATCTACAGCTTCATCGATAGTAATATTAAGGACTTCAGAAATATCTTTGCCTTTATACTTGATTTCAAGCGCTTCACGATTATAGCGTTTACCATGACAAGCTGGACAAGTGACATAGACGTCTGGCAAGAAATGCATTTCAATTTTATTAACGCCGTCGCCTTGACAGTGTTCGCAGCGACCGCCTTTTACGTTGAATGAAAAACGACCAGCTTTATAACCGCGGACTTCTGATTCTGGTTGGGCAGCATAAAGTTCGCGAATTTGGTTAAAGACACCGGTGTATGTTGCCACATTTGAACGTGGAGTGCGGCCGATTGGCGATTGGTCAATTACAATGGCTTTGTCTAGATATTCCGCACCTTCTACAGCATCGTGTTTGCCCGGAACGGTTTGGGCACGATGCAAACGAGATAGTAATTCATTGGCTAGAATATCATTTACGAGCGTTGATTTACCAGAGCCTGAAACACCAGAAACCACCGTCATTACGCCAAGTGGAAAATGTACATCAATATTTTTAAGATTGTTCTCACGCGCGCCGCGCACCACTAATTCTTGATTGCGTTTTGGTTTACGACGTGTTTTTGGCACTGGAATTGATAATTTACCAGACAAATATTTACCGGTTATTGAATCTTCATTTTCCATAATTTCCGCTGGCGTACCAGCAGCTACTAGTTCCCCACCTTGATTACCGGCGCCCGGACCAATATCAATAATATAGTCGCTTTGACGCATGGTGTCTTCGTCGTGCTCGACTACTAGGACTGTGTTTTTAAGATCACGGAGATGTTTAAGTGTGGCGATTAGTTTGTCATTATCACGTTGATGAAGACCGATTGATGGTTCATCAAGCACATACAACACGCCTTGAAGACCGGAACCAATTTGCGTTGCTAAGCGAATTCGCTGAGCTTCACCACCAGAAAGAGTGTTGGCAGCACGACCAAGTTCGATATAACCAAGACCAACGTCTTGCATGAATTTAACACGTTCACGAATTTCTTTGAGAATTGGCTTTGCAATGACCGCTTCAGCTTCCGAAAAATCAAGGTCATGACTTAATACATCAAGCGTGGCATCAACATCCATATTGCACATATCAACAATATTTAAACCGTGAATTGTCACAGCCAAAACGGCCGGCTTTAGACGTGCGCCATGACAAGCCTGACATTCGCGTACGCGCATAAAGCGTTCAATATCTTTGCGCACAAAATCAGAATCAGTGTCTTGATGGCGGCGCTCTAAGAATGGAATGACGCCTTCAAACACAGTTTCATATTCAGCACCTTCTTTCCAACGACCTTGGCCAGAAACACGAATAGTATATTTTTCATCGCCGGTACCATATAAAATCGCATGAATTGCTTCATCGGACAAATCGCGAATCGGCGTGTAGACATCAAAACCGTGACGCTTACCAACGCCAATTAAACGCTTGATCCAATAGGTGCCTTGGTTGATGCGATTGAACGGACGAATACCGCCTTCAGCAATGGTGAGATTTGGATTTAGAACTAGTGACGGATCAATTTCCATACGCGTGCCAAGACCAGTACAAACTGGGCAAGCGCCTTGCGGAGCGTTAAAAGAAAAGAGACGTGGTTCGAGTTCTGGAATCAATTCGTCTGGATGGTTTTCGCAGGCATAGCGTTGAGAATAGGTCAGCACTTCGGTATTGTCACCAGCAATAGTTTTTTCGCCTAGTGAGGTTGAAGAATCTTTGATTCTAAGTAGTTTAATGATGCCCTGTCCTAAATCGAGTGCTTGTTCGATTGAACCAGAAATACGTGATTGTAAGTCTGGCGAAAGGATGAAGCGATCAACAACAATTTCTATGTCGTGACGTTCCTGTTTCTCTAGTTCTGGAAATTCATCAAGCGCATAAATAATACCATCTACACGTACGCGTGAAAAACCTTTGGCTTGGTATTGTTCTGAAATGTGTAAAAACTCGCCTTTCTTTTGTTGCACAATTGGCGCAAGTAACATTAACTTACTGCCAAGTGGAAGTTTCATTACTTCGTTAACAATGTCTTCTACGCTACGGCGCGAGACTGGCGCGTGACAAATTGGACAATGTGGTACGCCTACACGAGCAAATAATAGACGAAGATAATCATAGACTTCAGTAACGGTAGCAACAGTTGAGCGTGGGTTATGTGAAGTTGATTTTTGGTCAATGGAAATAGCTGGCGAAAGACCAGTAATAGAATCGACTTCTGGCTTGTCCATTACACCTAAGAACATACGCGCGTAGCTGCTGAGTGATTCAACGTAACGACGTTGTCCTTCGGCATAAATTGTATCGAAGGCCAAACTAGATTTGCCCGAACCGGATAAACCAGTAATAATTACTAGCTTGTCGCGTGGGATATCAACATCAATATTCTTAAGATTGTGTTGACGAGCGCCCCGAATTTTGATTACGTTCTCGTCCATAAACGCGTAATATTATACACGTTAAAACGCTAAAAGTCTATACTCTAAAGACGACTTTAGTATTCTGATGGCAAAAGTGATTGGTACCACAGGGTAAGCTCTTCAATCAGGAAGTCGTCCACACCCTCGGCAGAGGCTTTTTGGAGATCCGCTACAAAGGCCGGAGCTTGGCGTTTAAGCCTGGCTAGGCGATATTCTTCCCATTTGATGCTTTCATTCTCGGTTAAGGAATTTGGAAAGTTTTTAGCTTTATAGTGGATTAATAAATCTGGTAAACGTTCATCGTCGAACATCGGATGAAGGTCGGCGAGTTTATTGGCGTCAGCTGCGCGCACTTGGCTGCATTTATAACGGTCTTTATCGTTCAAAAAACCAGAATAAAGCGAAGATTCTGGGTCAAAATTCTCTGGCCACTCACGTTCTTTTTCGAGTGCTAGACGCACCTGTTCGGCAATCTCTGGATGAGAAAAAAGTGATCGTAGATTAGCTTCAACTTGCTCTTTTTTTAGCCCAACCTTTTTCCAACCATCGTCGGCATCTAGCACACTGATTGGTGCAACCGCTGGGCATTTTTTGTAATCAAATTTTTTGACAATTGGCGATGGAATTGGACCAAAGACAAATTCTTGTTCAGCGGCTTGGTCCGTTAAAACTTCGTCTAAATTATAGCGTAGGTCGTAAACCATGATTTTATCGTTTTCGGCAACAGTGAGTGGGACGGCTACGGTAACAAAATTGTTTTTCTTACCATAGCTTCCGGACGCGTATACGAATGGTTTTGGGTCAGCCAGATTGACGATGCGACTAATCGAGTCTTTGTCGTGATGATTTAGTAGCCAATCGTAAATTTTAGGCTGCTTTTCTTTAATTAATTTGGCAACCGCAATGGTGGCAAAAACGTCAGACAAAGCATCGTGTGCATGTTCGTGGTTAATGTGATTTAGTTTGGTGATTAACTCTAGGCGATTGACCGGCATATTATCTTCATCAACTGGCCATTCAATACCCTCAGGACGAAGCGCCCTAGTTAATCTAACTACGTCAAGTATATCCCACTTATTACGACCGTCTTTCCATTCCCATTCGTATGGGTCATAAAAATTTCGCCACAATGTATAGCGCATCATTTGATTATCATAACGAATATTATTGAACCCGACGATAATAGTATCTGGCGTAAAGACTTCCTCGATTACATATTTACAAAATTCAGCTTCGGTGAGTCCATCGGCTTGAGTAGATTGTGGAGTAATACCAGTAGTTTTAATAGCACCAATGCTTGGCAAAGTATCATCGGTGGTTTTTACTAGTAGATTAATTGGTTCTCCGATTGGATTTAGATCCATATCAGTGCGCTGAGCACCAAATTGCATGATGCGATCCTCTGCCACATTTAAGCCTGATGTTTCTAAATCATAAAATAAATAAGACTTTGCCATAAGATGATTATAGCATAAGAAAACCCCGCCGAAGCGGGGTCATCTGGTTAGTAATCTCTGCGTTTTCGCATGTCTGCAATGTCATCGTCTGAGATGGTATCGTCGCTAAAATCGATGTACAATTCTCGAGCATCGTCTAGATATATATGGTGTGCTCGATAATACGCACGCTTGATGTAATCTGCTCTTATATATTCGGTCATTACACCAATCATTAAAAAGACGATTTCAGCAATGAAAGCAACCATCACAATACCAATAATTGTGATTACCTTAAGAAGGATACCAGCTCCAGCCATAGTTGTCGCAAAAGAACGCACAAAGAATAGGATGGTCGTAATGAGGACGCTCAGAGCAGGAATCACAAAGTAGGCCATACCAGATATGCGGTAGTGCAGAGTGTGCTCATTTTTGCCGACATAGGGAGATAATACTCCCAGAATAACTTCTATTAAGGTTGTTGCCAAAACAGAGATCACTAAGTAACTAAAGGTGCCACCTAACATAATTTCCCCCTCCATTGTCAGATTTATTATATAATTATAGCACTTTTTTATTAATTAGTCAATCTTTAGGCTGTGTGCAGCAGCAACTGCAGCGGCAGCGCCATCGGCAGCGGCCGAAACGGCCTGCTTTAAAGTACCGGCACGAACGTCGCCAGCAGCAAATACATTTTTGATAGCTGTGCAGTTATTATCATCTGTTACAATATAGCCGTTTTGGTCTAGGATCTTCTTTGGCAAAAAGTTGGTAGCTGGACGTTTGCCGATAAAAACAAAAACGCCGTCAGCAGCATCAAGTATTTCAGTGGTGACATCAAAGTTTTCTTTAATCTCAACGTTTTTAAGGGCTTTTAGTTGTTTAATAAACACCGGATCAGCCTTGAGTTTGGAATGAGAAATTAAAGTGACGTGCTTGGCAATATCAGCCAGGTGCAAGGTCTCACCCACAGCAGAGTTACCACCACCAATTACGATGATGTTCTTACCTTTATATAATGGCGCATCACAAAGCGCACAGTATGAAATCGGAGTCTTTGTTGGAACATCAAGTGGGCGCGGTTCGGAACCGGTTGCAATGATAATAGCTCTAGCTTCAACTTTTTCTTCGTCAATGGTAAGCGGGTCAATGCTTTCGCAAGTTCCATATTCGATTTTAGCACCGGCTTGTTCAACTTGATGGCGCAAATTTTCGGCAAAATCCGCACCGGCACCGTCAAAGCCTGGAAAATTGGCTAGATGAGAGATCTCGGTTAAAGCGCCACCGATTTTATTTCGTTCAAACACTTTAACGGACAGACCAAGACGAGCAGCATAAAGTCCTGCGGTGAGAGCAGCTGGGCCGGAGCCGATGACTGCTAAATCGATCATTCTACCACTTCCCCTTCGGTAGCTTCTTCCATGCCTGGGTCATCGTAATCGATGCCATAACGAGCGTAGGAAAGACGTAGACTAATTTCATCAAGTTCGGTCGTTAATGTTTCAAGTGGTTCGGTTTTTTCGAAGGCAAGGACGATGAATTTGAGTGGTTTGTTGGTGCCACCACAAATTTCTTGAGTGTCGCCATAAGCAAGTTCGCCTGGAACGGTGATTTCGCGTACGCCGTCTAGTTTCATGCCGATAACGCCTTGCGTCCAACCTTCAATAAGGCCATAGCTTGGATCAAGCGGAGTTTTTAGGCGATTGGCTGTAGTAAAATCTTCGAATGATGAATCAAAAACTGATTCGTCAGCACAAAAACCAATGTAGTAGGCAAAGTATTCCATATCGCTGTTTTTGGTGATTTCGCGACCAGTACCAACTCTAAGGTCACGAGTAACTAAACCGCCAGTATTGGCAGCAGTTTCATTGTAGGCTCTAACTTCTGATTTATAGCCAGCGAGCACGCTTAAATATTTTTCAGCATATGGTTTGGCAGCGGCATCAACTTCTGCTTTTTTAGCAGTGTACTTTTCTTCAAGTTCTCTTACAAGAGCTTGATCTACGCCGTCGCCTGTTTTTGAGCTAGTGTTTTCTGAATTAACAATGATCATGATGTACATTGCAATAGTTGAACCGAGCATCAAGACAGCAATTATTAAAATAAATATGCGTTGTTTCCAACTGGTTTTGAGTTCACTTTCCCTCATTTTACCTCCGTTAAACTACTTCCGCACCAAGTGATTTTGTATTTTTTATAACTTTTTCAATTATAGCAGAGATTGCTTTTGAATCGAGTGTTTTTTCGCGGCTAGCGAATTTAGTATGGAAGCTAATATTTCTGGTGCTATCGGTTTTACTAGCTTGATAAATAGAAACTGGTGCTAATTCGAAAACTAAATCAGCATCATTCAAAGCTTTGCGCACGGCTTGTTCTAGCTCAGCATATGAGTTATTATTTGGCAATTTAAAAGTGAGGTCGCGTTCGACGTATGGAAATCTGGAAAGATTAGCGTTGGCATAGTCGATAGTTTTGGCGTTTAACAAAGTGTCGAGATTAATTTCAAAAATGGTAACCGGAGCTTGTAGTTTGAATTTTGAAAGAACCGTTTGGCGTACTTCGCCAAAGGAACCAAGTATGGTTTTGCCTAGCCTTATTTGTGCAGCGTGAGCTGGCTCTAAGTATGGGTGATCATTATCAAATTTAGCGAGCGAGACTTCATATTTTAGACCGGCAAATAGCTTTTCAGAAATAGCTTTGGCAGCATAATAGTCACCGAGTGTGACGAAAGCTAAGTGTGTTTTAGTGACAGGTACTTTTTCCTCATTTAGTCCATCTTTTTTGGAACTGACTTGGTTAATCTCGTAAAGTGTAAAACCCCCATAGCCGGCTTTAAGATTTTCGCGAATTTTATCAATTAGGCTTGGCGCGATTGTCTGGCGGAAACATTGTAATTCTGGCGAAATCGAGTTGACAATTTCGTAACTGTCTTCTACTTTTTGGTTTACTTTAGTGAGTAGGTCTTTACTTATGAACGAGTAAGTTAATACTTCATTAGCGCCAATCTTATCAGACATGAGATTGCGAATTTTAGTTTTGAGGCTAAACAAAGAATCTGGCTCGGCACCGATAAATGGACGAAGCGGAAAGTCGAGCGCAATGTTATCGTAGCCTAGAAGGCGGCCGACTTCCTCGATGATATCTTCTTTAATATGTATGTCCGTACGCCAATATGGAGCAGTGACTTCAAAACCTGCTTTTACATTAAAGCTTACATTTTTTAGCGTCTTTTCAATAGTCTTGGCATCATAATTTGAACCAAGTAAACTGTTGATCTCTTTCGTTGTAATTTTTACAACACTTGGTTTAGCTGGATGTGGATATTCATCAGCAATGGCGATTGGTTCAACGTTCAAACGGCGCACGAATTCAGACAAAACCGGCATAGTTAAACCAGCTGGTTGGCCTTTGGTGAAGCGAGTAATGGCTTCGCTAAAAATACCATGTGCCATTTGCGTTTTACGAAGATTGTAAAGTGAAAAGGTAGCAGATTCTAGAATAATCTTTTTAGTGCTGGCATCAATTGTAGTGTTAGCACCTCCCATCGCACCGGCAAGTGCAACTGGAATATTATTGCTAGTGATTAGAATGTCGTGCTTAGTGCAAACAATTTCCTTACCATCAAGTAGCGTAAGTTTTTCACCTTCTTTGGCAAGACGCACAATGATTTTTGGAGTTTTGCTTTTTCCAACAGCCACAAATTTGTCGTAGTCAAAGGCATGTAAAGGCTGGCCAGTTTCGAGCATGAGAATATTAGTTAGATCAACGATTGGATCGATTGAACGCATGTCGGCTTTAGCTAAGAATACGTTGGTTTTTGTAAAGTACTTGGTTGCTTTTGGAAGGTTTGTAAAATCAAGTATCGCACAGGAATATCGTGGGCAAAGCTTATCGTCTTTAATCTCAATTTGGATTGGTGCATCTTTTTGAAGCGTAAAGTTAACTTTGCCGTGGACTTTCAAAAAATCTGGTTCTTTAAATGGTTGGCCAAGGATGCCAGCAACTTCACGGGCAAAACCAATCAGGCCAAAAGTATCTGGACGATGGGTGAGCGATTTGTTTTCGATATCTAAAATGACGTCGTTTAATTCAAAGACATCAGCAAAAAGTTCGCCTGGTTTAGCTAGTTTCGGATCAATTTCAATAATTCCCTCGTGGTCAGTGCCAAGCGCAAGCTCATCAGCAGCGGCAAGCATGCCATTTGATTCGTAGCCACGTAGTTTGCGGACACCAATTTCGAAATTCTCCCCACCGTAAGTGGCTGGCACAATAGCACCTGGCGCAATCCAAGCGGCGAGCATACCTTTATGCACGTTCGGCGCGCCACAAACGACTTGCACTAGGTCCTCTTTGCCGGCGTCAATTTGGCATAAATGTAGATGCGTGCCTTCAATATCCTTGCAATCAACCACTTTAACAATATAAATATTTTTGTACTTTGGACTTAAATCTTCCGTGCCTTCAACTTCAACTAAACGCGAGCCAATTAGCTTAACTAATTCGTCGGTTGAAATCTTAATATCAACGTATTTTTTAATTTCATTTAACGATATTTTCATCTTAAAATTCCTCCAAAAAATCTAGTTTGGCTGATTCAAAGTAGCGGATGTCGTTTAGATGATATTTCAGCATCACTAGGCGTTCGATACCGCCGCCCCACGCAAAACCTTTGTACTTAGTTGGATCAATACCAGCAGCTTTTAAGACGTTTGGATGAATCATGCCGCAGCCGAGCATTTCAAGCCAACCATCGCCTTTGCCACCAAGTGATTTTGGTTTTTCAATTAATAACTCGACGGATGGTTCAGTGAATGGAAAGTACCCTGGCTGAGTTTTAATCTTTAGTTTCTGGTTATAATAGACTTCAAAGAAATGTTTTAACACACCTAGCATTTGACCGAGCGTAGCGTCGCGGCTGACAAACACACCTTCACATTGATAGAATGTGTGCTCGTGCGTGGCGTCAACGTCTTCATTGCGAAAGACACGGCCTGGAATAACGACAGCAATTTGACCACCATTTTCAAGGTCTTTTTTATATCTTTTTAATGCGCGGTGCTGCATGGTGGACGTATGAGCAGGCGGGATAAATCCTTCGGCGGTACGAAAGGTATCGTAGCCATCACGAGCAGGATGTCCTTCGGCGAAATTCAATGATTCAAACATATGAAACTCGTCGTCGAGTTGGCGAGATTCCATGACATTGAAACCCATGTGGGAATAAATATCAATAACTCTGTCAAGTTCGGTCGTCAATGGATGTTTGGACCCACGTGAGAAACTAAATGGCTGCCCATTAGTGGCAAATGGTGCAGTTAAATCAATCTTTTCAACTTCTGCAGATTCGGCTGAAGCTTCGGCTTCAGCAATTTGGGCTAAGATTTTTTGCTTTTTAGCATTTAATTCTTCGCCAAAAGCTTTGCGCTTTTCTGGCGGGAGAGTTTTAATTTTGGCGTATTCGGCATTAAGCGCCTTTAAATCGTTCTTTAGTTTCTCAATAGACATAATATATATTATATCACTTTAGAGAAGAATAATGAAGATAAGCGAGATTAATGCTAGTAGTATTAATACAATCCAAACCCACGAAAATTTACTAGTTTGTTTGAGTTCTTTAACATATTCTGAATCCTCAGCAAAATCTTTATCATCGCCTTCATCTTCGGAAGTCGTTTGCATGCGTTCGCGTAAATCAGCATTAATACGTTCTTGGAGTCTTGAATTGTCTTCTTCTTTATTCACAATGATTCCCATCACGATTCCTTTTTTGTCATAGATTTTATGCTTACAATTATAACACAAATATGATACAATCATTTTATATTACTTTTAAGGAGGGTAGAAATGGCAACAACCAAGCCAAAGAAGACTGCTAAAAAGTCTTCTACCAAAACCAAGGCTGCCGTCAAGTCTACTAGGTCTGTTAAGACTAAAAAGACTTCCATTAAAACCGCGTCAGCCGTGGCTACACAAACAAGGGTGGAAAAAACAAATGATAACGTTGGTTTCTTTGCAAAGAAATTTGACGCAACAGAAAATATCCTAACTATTTTCAAGCGAAAAGAAATCTATGGAGCCATCCTTGGTGAGGTCGTAGGTACGATGCTCATTACGGTTGTTCTATTGACGCTAGGTATTTACCAACCACTTTATATCATGCTCGGGATGATTGGTATCACGGCAATGGTATTTAAGTTGTCTGGCGCAAATCTTAACCCACTTATTACTGTAGGCATGATGGCTACACGTCGTATGTCCGCTATCCGTGGCGTACTTTACATCATTGCACAGGTTTTGGGTGCATGGTTTGCTCTACTTATTGTCAATGCTTTCCGCACAGCTTCTGGTACATCAGCTGAACTTCCAGTTATGTCCGAGGTTGAAAGTGATATGTTCTGGTTCGTAACTCTCGTTGAGTTCTTTGGTTCAACCATCATTGGCTTTACTTTTGCTCGCGCTTTGCAATACAAAAGAAAAGCTTTAGCCTTTGCAACCATCGTTGCAAGCGGTATTATGGTTGCGCTCATTGCAGCTATTGTGATTTCTGGTAGCTTTGCTAACCTCAACAACAGCTTTGCGATGAACCCAGCAGTCGCTTTGATGTATCAAATCTTGCCAACCACTGGCGATAATGTTGGTGCTTTGCTTGGCGATATCGCTCTCGCGCTAGTTACATATGTGATCTTCCCAATGCTCGGTGGAGTGATTGGTTTCTATATTTCCGATCTTGCTTCATTCCTTACTGGTGAAGACACCAGAATGTAATCCAAACGATAAGTGCTAAAAAGTGCGCTTCAAGGCGCACTTTTTTTATTCACCTTTTGGGAAAAGCGGGGTTTTTGGTGGAGCAATTTCTTTTGCTAAGAAAACATCATTAATCATTTTAGAAGCGTGCGGTAGGAATGGACTTAGCATATTATTGGCATTTACTAAATCGCTGATAAGACTTTGGAGAGTTTGTTCAAGTTTTTTAGTCTCACCTTTTTTAGCTAGCTCCCATGGTTTAGTTTCATCAATTTGTTTATTAATGGTTTGAATCTTATCCCAAACATAATCCAGTGCTTTACTGAATTGGAGGGCATCCATTAATTCAATATATTCTTTATCAAATATAACTTTTGTCTTCTTGAATTTAAACTCGTTCTTTTTAGCCATAGTTGCAAGACGTTGAACGAGGTTACCTAGGTCATTAGCAAGTTCGTTATTGTAGGCATTTTCATATTTTTCCCAAGTGAAATCAGAATCAGCAAACGTATCAATGTGACGCAGGAAGAAATACCGAAAAGCGTCTAGGCCGTGTTTATCCAAGACTTCAATTGGATCAACCACGTTGCCGATTGATTTACTCATTTTCTGTCCGCCAGCTAGAACGTGACCATGTGAGGTCAAGGTGTGCTGGAGTGGAAGACCGATACCAAGTAAAATGGCTGGCCAAATGATGGCATGAAAACGCAAAATATCCTTGCCGACAAATTGCACAGTAGCTGGCCACCACTCTGAAATATCTTGATCTGGATAGCCTAGAACCGTAATATAGTTAGCAAGCGCATCAATCCAGACGTACATGACTTGCGAATCATCACCAGGAACTGGCACACCCCACGAAAGATTTTTGCGTGGACGAGAGATGGAAACATCTGGTGTGTCTTCAAGTAAGTTTAGAATTTCTTTTTTGCGAAAATCTGGTAAGATTAATAGCTCGTCATTCTCAATGGCAGCACGGATTTGATCTTTAAAATCGGAGATGCGAAGATAATAGTTAGTTTCTGAAAGCTTTTGATACGGTTTTTGGTGATCTGGGCAGACGCCATTAGTTTCGTCGTATTCTTTTTGTGTGACAAACCCTTCACATCCTTCACAATACCATCCTTCATAACTAGCAGAATAAATATGCGGGCTGAGTTTTTTCCAAATCTCTTGGCAACGACGTTCGTGGTCTTTGTCGGTAGTGCGGATAAAATCTGTGTATTCTACGCCAAGTTTTTTGATGAAATCTTTAAACTTTTGTGCATTTTGATCAACATATTCTTGTACGCCAAGTCCAGAAGCTAAAGCCTTACTGTAGACTTTGTTGCCATGTTCATCAGTGCCTGCTTGAAAGCGAATCTCATCACCCATAGCTTTACGATAACGTGAATAGGTATCGGACAAAAGATAGTCCATGGCGTGTCCAATGTGCGGAGCACCGTTAACGTATGGTATTGCTGTGGTGATATATACTTTTGACATAGAATTATTTTACAACAAAAATACCACCTTCGCAAGAAGATGGTATTTAGTTTACTTAGCTTAGCTAGCAGTGCAGATAAAACCGTTGTTGCCATCAAGTGTGGTCTTGATGGAATCAAGTGACATGTTATCAGCAGTAATTCCGTCTAGATCGAAGAACGATGAATTAGCAGCTGAGAATGGATTATCCGCAGTAGTGGAGAATGACAATGTAACTACATTGCCGTTGACCGTTGGTTCAGAAGCATCAACTGTAATATTTGAATCAACCAATTCTTCGTTGATAGCATCTTTGACAGTTTCGGCTCCAGCTTTGGCGGCCGTTTCATCTACATAGGTGATGGTCATCTCTTTAGAAACGACAGGTGTGGTGCCTGCTGCGTAGTTAAATTCAAGCACATAGCTGGCCTCGGTCGGATTAGAATAGAGAGCTAATGTTTCTTCTTCTGTAATGGCGCGGTTGCAGGTAAGAATTGTAGATGCAACTGGTTTTTGTTCCTCTTCCTTCTTTTCCTCTTCCTTCTTTTCTTCCGATTTCTTGTCTGAAGAGTTGTTATTACCGTTGTTATTACCACTGTTATTATTACTACTGCCACCATTATTGACATGACCACTGCCATCTAGGTATTGCCAAACAAAGTACCCACCAGCAGCAAGAACGAGCACGCCCATAATTGCTAGAAGCACAACTGTGCTACGACGTTGGCGCTTAGGTTGGCTAGATTGAGTAAATGGGTTCGGCGCCATCGCGACTGGCTCTTCTGGAAGATCTGGAATGTCGTCAGCTTTCTTCTCTTTTGGACCAGAGATTGCACTACCAATTGAACCTGGAACTGGAGCGGCTGGTTTGATTGGCTCCTTTGGGGTTGGTTCTTTTGGTTCTGGCATTGGTTGAGGATCAAATTCGTTAGTGGTGGTTAAACCTGGGCCAGCGGCAGGACCGGCAGTAGCTGGACCAGTAGTATCGGTAGGGACTTCGGTTGGTATCTCTGAACCTGAATCAGCAGCTGGAGTTTCCGGTGCTACTACAGCAGCAGTCGTTGGATTAGTTGGGGTGCCATCTTTATTTATACCCATTGATTCTGGCGTAGCTTCCGCTAGGTCAGCGGCAGTTAAATTAGAGAGGTCGGCTGAGAGAGAAGCAGTTAATTCTTCTGGAGAAGGTGCTTCACTAAGTGCTGGGCTGGCTGGGGCAGCTGGCTCCGGGGAGGTTGGAGCTGGGGCTGGTTCAGGAGCCGGAGCAGGTGTTGGTGCCGGTGCAACAGGCGCTATTGGAGGTGTAACTGGAGCAGCTGGATCTGGTGCAGGACCAGCAGCTGGTGGATTAGGATTGACATTCTCAGGACTCATTTATTTTTTTACCTCCCTTTTTAGATAGCATATGTATAATTTTAACGCTTATGCAAATTTTTCGCAAGTATTTCCCAATCTTTTAGCTTCAGCTCGGCTGGTCTAGCGCTAGGGTTGATGCCATTTTTTTCAAGTAAACTGGCTAGCTCGTCTTTTTTAAGGCCCAAACTAGAAAGATTGGCGGTCAGTTTTTTGCGTGGATTTTTAAAACCAATCTTAGCTAATTCAATGACATTTTCAGACACGGTAGGTTTTTTCGGTGTTAAAACAATTACTCTGCTATCAACTTTTGGTGGTGGCGTAAATTGGTCTTTCTTTACTACTGGACCAAGCGCGACTTCAGCGCGATTTTGTACGGTTAATGACAATACGGTATGGTCGCCAGCACCAGCCGCAATTCTTTCAGCTACTTCTTTTTGAATTAAGAGTGCAATTTGCAAAGGTTGCGGATTAAGATAAAGCAATTTTTGGATAATAGGCGAAGTAATGTAATATGGGATATTTCCGGCTACAGTAAATGGTATTTTAATTGTATTAAAATCAAACTTCAAGATATCTTCGTTAAAGACTTGAAGGTTTTTCCCCGGAAAAGACTTAGGCAGATTGCGCGCAAGGTTTTCATCGTACTCAACAGCAACAACTTCTGGATAGTTTTTTAATAGTGAGGAGGTAAGTGTACCAAGACCTGGTCCTATTTCTACGCAAAGATCAGCTTCCCTCCCTTCTGGTAGACTTAAAAAAGCAATCTCGTCTAGAATCTCACGGTTTTTTAGCCAGTGTTGGCCGAGCGATTTATTATTTTTCATTAGACTCCGTTTCTGTGAGTCCAGTCAGTAGCAATATCGAATTGTTGTGGGTTAGCGGTAGCAAACGAGCCGGTATCGTAAACTTTGCCTTGCCCAAGTGAGGTTTGGACTACTGAGCAGCGTGGGTAGTAATTAAGATTTGCGGCAACAAGAACGTAGCCATCATCATCAACTTTAACTCCATCCGCACGGACTGAGTAGTGTCCAGTGTGGCTACAGCCACTCCAGTTTTTGGCATTTTGCATTACTCTACCCATATTTAAGTCGTAGTAGGTTTCTTGGCGCTCGATGCCGTTAATGGTGTAGCGATTGCGACCCATAGCTTTAGTGAGTGGCTTCATTTCAATTGGATTGGCACCTACCGCAACAATGCGCGGAACAGCTTCGCGAGTAACCGTTGAAGAGACTAGTTCGCGTAAAACTTCTTGTCCATCGATGTATTCAATACGATAGACTGAAGTCTTTTTACCGATTTCTCCGAGTTGCAGCACCTTACTGTTACCAGCGCCGATAGTGTAATCTTTAACTGTTTGTTGGCTAAACGGAATGTCTTCTTCAACAGTTAAGGTGCGGCCACCGTTGCGAACGACTTGATAGACTTCTGCCACACCTGCTTCTAGAAATTGAGAATTCATCACTGCTGTAACTTCGTCGCCATCATAAATTGTAATGCCGGCTGCTTTAGCAATGTCACGCACTTCGTGTTTAGAAGTCATAATATATTTATTAACCGCGCCGTCGAGTACCATAACTGGGCGAGCACGATAAATATTGACGAAGAAATTATCCATGTCAATCTCACTATCTAATCCTGGTTCAATTGTATCGGCTTCATCAACGGTGATTTTAAGACGATCCAAAGTATCCTTTACCGTTAGAGCCTTAGTTCTAATGGTCAATCTCTCGCCCTTATCAAAAATGGTCACAAAATGCCATTCAGAGTTAGCAACGATTTCAGTTTCTTCATTTTCAGCAAAGGTGGTCGGCATGGATTCTAGGAAGCATGCAAAAAGCATACCTACCGATAAGACGGCAAGAATAATTAGAGACCGGTCAAATTTGTTGGAAAATAGTCTCATGTAAGATTAATTATAACAAATATGACGTAAAAAAGACAGGTCAATCGTAAAATGGAAGGTCGTCTGATGGAAATGGGTCAACATCTGACTCAAATGGATCATAATCTTTAAATCCATCAGCGTCATCGTCATAGGCATCATTATATCCAGCACTGCCATATGGGTTGTACCCAAGCTCCATTAAAAAGCGCGATGGCATTGAATAGCTACGTCCGCCAAAGGCGTAACGTGATTGAGCGTAGGTCAAGAATAAATCTTGCATGGCACGCGTCATTCCGACATAGGCTAGGCGTCTCTCTTCTTCAAGATTGGCTTCGCTTTCTGATCGAGAACTTGGAAATAGACCATCTTCCATGCCAACCATAAAGACGACTGGAAACTCCAAACCCTTGGCAGCATGTAAAGTCATTAGAGTGACAGAATTTTTGGCCGTTGTTTCATCGGCACTAGACATTAAAGACGCATCGGCCAGAAAATCATCCAGCGTTTCGTATTGTCCGGCATTATCGGCTAGAACAGCTAAGTTACTAAGCCGATCTTCGCTTGATATAGTACCATCATTCAAAAGCGTTTCAAAATCAAAATAGTTTATAGTCTTTTCAATAATTTCTGATGGCGATGAAGTGAGGTCGGTAGTTTTTAAATAATTAACTAAGCGCGTAAGCGAGGTCCTAGCTTTTGGTGAAAGAAGCGGTAGTAACTCCGGATTTAAAATTGGATCTTTGCTATCGTCTAGACTGAGAAATGTAATGATTTTTTGTAAGCTTGCTTCGCCAATTCCGGAAAGAATATTATGAGTAATGCGTTCCAGGCTGACATAGTCACGATGGTTGACGAGTAATTTCAAAATCGCAAGGACATCTTTAACCTCTTTGCGATCATAGAAGCGTACACCACCAATGATTTTGTATGGAATGCGATAATTGATGAAGGATTTTTCAAAAGCGTATGATTGTGCATTAGTGCGATATAGTACAGCAAAGTCAGAGAAATTCGGGTGCTGTCTTTTCATTTTGAGAATGGTTCTAGCTACGAAACTCGCTTCTTCAGTTTCGTCGCGCAGAGCTTCAATTGTGACTGGGTCACCTTTACCAGCTTCCGTAAATAAGGTTTTTTCGGTACGAGTTTTATTCTCGTTAATAATTTTTTGTGAGGCAGCCAAAATATTGCCAGTACTACGATAGTTTTGTTCTAGTTTAATAACTTTGGCGCCAGGAAAATCTCTTTCGAAATTCAGAATGTTGGTAAAATCAGCGCCGCGCCAAGAATAAATTGATTGCCAGTCATCACCAACCACGCAAATATTATTTTGGTCATTAACTAGAAGTTTGATCAATCGATATTGCACCGAATTAGTATCTTGATATTCGTCGATTAAAATATGTTTAAAACGATCTCGCCATTTAGTGCGCACTTCTGGATGGTCAGTAAATAAACGAACAACCTCAAGCAACAAATCATCAAAATCTAAGGCTTCGGCGTCACGTTTGTCTTTTTCATAACGTTTGTAAATCTTTGCAATATTTTTTTGATTTGGATATAAAGCACCGGCAGCATATTCGTCTGGCGAAGTGCCCTCGTTTTTGCATTTACTGATGATAGATTGGATAGACTTTGGTTTTAGTGACTTATCGTCAATTTTTAGTTCTTTAATGACACGCTTAATAAGTGAAACCTGATCGTCAGTGTCGTAGATTGTAAAATTGCGACTAAGTTTAGCGGCTTCGGCTTCTTGACGTAGAATCTTGACGCAAATACCATGGAATGTGCCCATGTATGGCATGAATGAACGCGGTGCTTCGCCGGTGTTTCCATCGATTAAACACCACAAACGATCACGCATTTCTTTAGCGGCTTTATTTGTAAAGGTAACAGCAAGAATTACGGTTGGGTTAATGCCGTGAATAATTAGATTAGCAATGCGGTGAGTGAGAGTTTTAGTTTTTCCAGAACCTGCGCCAGCCAAAATCAAAACTGGTCCAGAAAGTG
>JAFROU010000016.1 GCA_017429465.1 Candidatus Saccharimonadota bacterium | reverse complement strand
GGCAATAACCCTACCGCCGGGAATATGTCATCTGTAGAACATCAGAATGTGACTATCTGGCTCAAATATTCGTCTAGTTGCGCCAAATTACTATAAGTCTGGTTATGCACTTGTTGGATGGAGCACTAACCCAAATGAAAGCCCAACCGCTGCCAATGCAGATATCTTTGGGCCAAATGAGTACATTACCGTTACAGGAGATTTATTAGACGAGGCTGACGCAAATAACGTTGTAACTCTATATGCAATTTGGCTAGCTTCGGCTGGACAAATGCAAGATTTCTCTTGTAATACCCTTGCAGCTGGTGCCCATACTGCTCTAACTGATAATCGTGACGGCAATGTTTACTATATTGCAAAACTAGCAGACGGAAAATGTTGGAGCACAAATCCTCTCCGTCTGGATATTGGCTCAACAACATTTACCGTTGAAAATACCAACAATCCAACCAGTAGCTTTGTTTCCGACGCCGGCAACGCTATATCTTCAGACTCTTTATGCCCAACCTCTTCTACTGCATCTGATTGTAACAACTCAATTGTTTATAACACAACCAATACATCCACTGCCACTTTAAATTCTAGCCCAGTAGATCGTGAATCAAATCTTTACTATTATGGCAATTATTATAACTGGTATACCGCAACTGCCGGCAATGGTACGACCAGTGTAACTAGTGGCCATGCCGAAGGGGATATCTGTCCGCAGGGCTGGCATATCCCAACTGGTGATAGTAATAATGGACAATGGGATAATCTTGCTGTTGCTCTGGGTGGTATTAGAGACATAATGGATGATACCACTACGCCAACCGGCACAGTGATAGAGGCGACATTAATTTCCTTCCCGTATAATTTTATTAGAAGCGGACACAATAATGGCGATGACAGTAGTAATCGGTATCGCGGAAGACTTATTAATAGCTGGTCATCAACACCGGTTTATGCTACTCTGATATACACTGGCTATGTAGAAATGCGCTCTGTACACAGCCGATATAATTTAGACTCAGTCGTTTGTATGGCTAATGATACTACTCAATATAGCTTAAGTTTCGATATTAATGGTGGAACTGGCTCTGTTCCGACAACTCAAACAGCCTCATCTAGTCATGCCTATTATGATTTTGTCATTCCGCAAAGCAGTCTTACTAAAGACCATTACCTCTTCCGTGGCTGGTCCACAGATAGCTCCGCTACCACTCCGGATTATGTTGCAAGTGATACTATTTCTATAACCAATACCAATGCTTCTATTATTCTTTATGCTGTCTGGGAACCGAAAACTTACCAAATTAGATATTGGTTTGATGAAGAAACATTTATCACAGACGCAGATACTTTTGCGTACGGCGATACAACCGATCGTTATTTTGCCGTACCAAATGTTAAAAATGATGGTTATGCCTTTGGTGGCTGGAGCACTGATCCAGATGTCGCTCCATATATCAATGATTCTAATCGCTCAATAATCTATGGCCCATCAGAAAGGTTCAAGGGTAATCAGGACAGTCTTATCAACGAAGCAGATGATAATAATTACATCAATATGTATGTAGTCTGGCTGGCGTCTGAAGGCAATATGATTAATTTCACTTGTAGCTCACTGGCTACCGGAGAAATGACGGCTCTGACCGACCCACGAGACACCACTAACGCTACTGTTTATGCGGTTGCAAAACTTGCAGATGGTAAATGCTGGACAGTAGAAAACCTAAGAATCAACCCTAGCGCGCAAGGGACAGTCATAAATAGCGACAATACTAATAATCCAACTAGCTCATTTGTTTCTGCCGTGGCGACAACCCAACCAAAGGCTACATCGTCCTTCTGCAGTGCAACAACCTCTGCATGTATTAATAGAATTGACTACAATATTGATAATCTCACCAATCTAAACGTCGCTCATCCGAATTTAGGAGAAGCACGCTACGGTTATGGAGTTTCCTATAACTATTATGCTGCTACGGCCGGTAATGGTGGTTATAGCAAGACCAGCGGAAACGTGGCGGGTGACATCTGCCCTAAGAATTGGCGGCTTCCAACTGGAAACACGAATGGAGAAATACCAGTCCTTGTTGATGCCTTAAATGGAGACGCAAAGCAACTTCTTGCCTTCCCAAACAACTTTACTTTACCTGGCATGATCTATGAAGGTTATTATCTTGGTCGTGGCGAACGTGGTTGGGTCCAGACAGCGACAGTAAGGAGTAATACGAACTCGTACAACCTTTTCTATGGCGACAGCTTCTTAACTAAAGACGACAATTCATACAAATACCGCGGGCGCAGTATTCGTTGTGTGGCTCAGAATTAATTATTTATATTCAATAGCACCGTAAGTTGGGACGGCTTCAATAATGGTTTGACCAGGGGCAAGCAAAATTTCTCTACCATTTGCATTAGCCTCAAAGGCACGAACAATATTTGAAAGTTCGAAACCAGAGCAAAAGAACAAGATTTTGAAACTATTATTTTCGAACCTTAAAATCGACCAAAAAAGGCTCAACTGTAATCTGTTAGAGCCTTTCAATACGTTATCATCAATGTCAAAAACTCAATCTTGGCTCCCGGGGCCGGGCTCGAACCGGCAACCTCGAAGTTAACAGCTTCTTGCTCCACCATTGAGCTACCCGGGAATGTGCTTCTTATTATAGCACATTTTTTGAAAAAGGCGCAATGTTTTAAGCGACAATCTTATTGCTAAAACATCGTTTTTTGTCTTATAATATAGATAGAAGCATAAGAAGAAAGGTCATTAAATGGATAATGTTGAACAATTCATCGAGCAATTGTTAGTTGATAAGGGAATAACGGACCTTGATCCTGATGTTAAAAAAGAACTAAAAACTCAAATGCTCCAAGAGTTGATGAATCAGATTGACCGAGCTGCGATTAACGCTTTGCCAGAAGACAAGGCGGTTGAGCTAGCAAAAAACTTAGACGATCCGCTCTATACAAACGAACAAGCTTCAGAATTTATTGCCAAATCGGGAATAGATTTACAACAGATATCCCTTCAGACTATGATGCAGTTTCGCAACTTTTATCTAAGCAACGGACAATAGCATGAGTGAGAGGCCAGATTTTGAGAGCGGAAGCACCGATGATAGCGAGCTTTACGAGAAGTGGGCGAAGTTGCATGAAGATGAAAAGCCAATGTCCGAAATTGAGGATGGTGAGATCACTTGGGAAGAGTATGATAAAAGGTTAAAACCTAGATATGGTGATGAAGATGATTTTGCAGGTGAGCGAAACATTAACGACCACCCAGCTAGCGGTGGTGGGCCAAAAGAACGCACTTTTGGCAATTTTGATCGATACCCAAGGACAAGTGATGATAAAACAAGTCGAGAATATGGTGATCGCTTAAATAGAAATAAATATCTTAGTCATTTTCCGGATTATGTCGACTATGTCGATAAGAAGATGAAGGATTATGAGGATAGATTACGTTCTAAGGTGATTGAGGGCGATATGCATCGCACGCGCAATATAGAGGAAATTGGTGCTGATAAGCCGCTATATACAGATGAAGAGATTGAAAATATCTTAAATAAGATGCGTGCTAAATATGAGAGTGAAGAGAGCTATCAAAGGTGGTTAGAAGAAAATTTGAAGATTGGTGAGACAGCAATGGCTGGCGCTGGAGTTGAAGGTGCCGGTGAAGATGGCGGCGAAGACGATGCTGGTGAAGATGATGAGGGTAGCGGAGAAGATACTGGAGAGGGTGCAGGCGAAGACGAAGATGAATCAGATGAAGGTACTGGAGAAGACGAAGATGAATCTGGCGAGGATGGTGGCGAAGGTGACGACGGCGGTGAGGGTGATGATGATGGGGAGGACGAATCGGAGGATGAGGGCGACGATGATGTGTTTAAGATTCCGCTACAAGTAGTTAATTTGAATGTTGATAAGGATGCGCGCGAAGCTGCGCACGATATTGCCGAAAAGGCTTGGCAAGAGAAGGTGTCAGCTTCTAAATTTATCAAAAAATGGTGGCTAAATGGTATTGGCAAAAAGGGCTACATTATTAAGAGTGAACGTGATGCCTTCCAAGAAATAGTGAAGAAACAGAACGGTGAAGGAGGCGACCTTTCGGATGCAGATTGGCGCACAGACCGCAAATCGACAATTGATCGTTTTGTTCGTGGCGCGATGGACGATTACGAGACGTTTGTGCACGAGAACGCTGGTGAAAAAATCTTTGACGAAAATGAGGAAACCACGGCCGAAATTCGTTCTATAATTGAGAAATTTGCAACAGCTGGAGAAGATGAAGACGAAGATAGATTGAAACATGAGCTACGAGAACAGATTAATGAGGCAAAAGCGAAACTAAGAGCCGATTCTGGAGCTAACGGCGAAGGAGTAATGGTTGATAATATCTTTGAGGTTGCGTTGGAAGCCCGTAATCGAGTTCGTCATGGTCTAGCTTTAGAACAAGTGATGGAGGGTTTTAAGGTTATTAATGGCGAGGCGCGTGACGGTGTTAGAACTGAACAACATCGTGACAGTATTGATAGGATTGTTGATGCCTTTGAAAGGTCACGTATCGGTAGGATAGTTCCACCGGAAGCGATTGCAACGGCAGCTGGTGCGATGGGTTACTTTAGTAAGATGGGTCTAAGTAGTGCTGCAAGAGTAGCAATACCACTTGGTGGTGCGGCGGCGGCTGGGATTTTTGCCGCCATGCGCGAACGTAACCGCGTAGGTGAGGATCGAGCTAGATTATGGCGTGATATGGCTACTGGTATGGAAGTAGGTCAATCTGAAGGCAGAAACGCACGTTATGAGCAAAAAGTGGCTGGTACGATTTATGAGATGCGCCCAGCGACTGAGCTAGCTGATACGATTAATTCTGCCGTAGAAAGTGGCGATACTGATGCTGTGATGAAGGCAGTGATTGAAGCACAGGCACGTATTCAGTTTAGCGATAAGGAACGTAAAGACTTGATTAGCTATTCTGACGCGGCTAAATGTGGCGATGAACGCTTAGCACTTGATATTGCCATTTCTGAGGCGCTGCATGGACTAAGTGAAGAGGATCGAGCGAGGTTTGATGAGACGCGAGAAGCGATGTCGGCGGAAGCGATTGCTGAGATTCGAGGTGGCGACGAAGGTGTCAGAGCGAAGGAAAGAGCATTTCGTAGCCTTCGCGTTGGCCGTATGTTTAAACAGGGATTAAAGACAACCGCAGTGGCCTTTGGTACCATGGCGGTAACGCAGGAAATTGCAGCTATCTTTGATCCAAATAAATACGGCGTGTTTGACAGGGTGTTTAATTATGAAAATAATCCAGATGCCGAAAACACGATGTTAGCTGGTTTATTAAGGTTTAGGGGCGAACGTACAGTCCCAATAACTGGCGCGGAAGCAACTGGCGTAAAACTCAACCAAAGCGAAATTGATAGTCTGAGAGCTGAAGGTTATACGGTGACCGAGAGGTCAATTCCAACAACTGGAACGGAAATGCAAAATGTTAACATCGATAACTATGAAGGTGCGACTACAATTACACGTGATGCTTGGGCTAATAATGGTACGGCGGGCGCAGATGGGAATGAGCTTGGTATCCACTGGGGTCAGGATGGCTCGAGCTTTGTGGCTAAGATGGGTGGCAAATCGACTTATCCAGGTGGAGAGATTGATTACAAACAGGCAGTGGCTGACGGTAAAATTAAAGCCTTTTTGACGGTTGGTGGTACGCGTGGAAGAGCAATTGAAATTCCTTCTTCTGGCGTGGATGCTAATGGAAACTTAATCTTTGATTCAGAGATTCTAGACCAATTTGCAAGTGGCCGCTCCTTTAGTGGTGGTACTTTCCAGGTAGTTTATGATAATGGTGTGGATGCACTCGGTACACAGCACGTGATTCCACTTTCGACTGTAGTTGGTAGTGGTACTAAGACTTCGTTTGAAGCTTTAGTGACCACGCATGGCTTTGATTCAGTATTTGATGTAGTCGGCTACAATAAAACAGAGGCCGTGGCTGGAGCAGTTAACTATGGTGGTTTATCACTGCCATTTGTCTCACGCGAGTTTATTGCCCCATCCCGCTATGCTGAACGAATAGAAGGGGATGAAGAAGATATTCCAGTTGAACCTGCGCCAGAAACAACTGGCGAGGCGGGGTCGGAGGATGGGTCGGTAGAAGATGAGTCTAGCGAAGAAACTGGTGACGGTGAGGCTGCCGACGCTGGTGACTCTACTGATAGCGAGTCTGGCGGCGATACGACTGGTAGTACGGCTCGTGGTGAAGGTTCGGCCGAGAGTCGCGATGCAGAGCGCTTAGAGGCTATTAGACGTTCGTTGCAGACAGATAAAATTAATTCTGCGGCTGGGTTAATCGGGGAAAATGGCGTTGACTTCATGCTAAATGAACACGATGATCTAGATAGTTCTGAGCGTAATGAACGTTACGAAAGCTGGTGGAACAGTCTAAGCGATTGGGCTAAAGATGCTATCTCTATTAACGAATTAGATGCCGATATAGACGGAAAATATGTTCCTCTCTCAAAGAATCTTTTGAAATGGCTTGAAGAATCTGGTAAAAAGACTAGTCTTTAGGTAAGTTTTTACTTTTTTAGGTGTTTATGGTAGAATATATAGAGTAGGTTTTGCTTTTTTATCGCAAAAGAAAGGAGAGTCCAATGGAAAATCAAGAGAAAATTATCCAGATTGCTGGCTCAATTACTGTTGATGAACTTGCTAAAGCCCTTGGGCTTTCAGTGACATCTTTGATCGGTGAGTTATTTAAAAATGGCATCATGGCTACGATTAACCAGAGGCTAGATTTCGAAACTGCCACTATTATTATTGAAGAATTAGGCTTAAAGAATGTTAAATTAGAGCGTAAAAACACTTCAACCAGGACGTCTGATTTTCATCATGAATTGTCTGATAAGGCGGTCTCTCGCCCACCAGTGGTGGCGGTGATGGGACACGTTGACCATGGTAAAACCACGTTGCTCGATACTTTACTCCATAAAAAGACAGTGGAAGGTGAGGCTGGCGGTATTACTCAGCATATTTCAGCTTATCAGCTTGAACATGAAGGCCGTATGATTACTTTTCTAGACACGCCTGGACATGAGGCTTTTGCTGCAATTCGCCAACACGGCGCAATGTTAACGGATATTGTGGTGATTGTGGTGGCGGCTGATGATGGCGTAAAGCCACAAACAGTTGAGGCGATTAAGTTTGCCCAGAGCGCTAACGCTAAGATTATTGTAGCGATTAATAAGATTGACCGTGAAGGCGCTGATATTCCACGTACGATGGCTGACCTCTCTCAGCATGGTTTACAACCAGAAGAATGGGGTGGAGATATTACTATGGTGCCAATTTCAGCGAAACTAGGCACGAATCTTGATAAACTGCTTGATATGATACTTCTTACCGCTGATATTGAAGAATTAAAGGCGGATGTTGATATTCCGGCAGAAGGTTTAGTGATTGAGTCCCATATGGAAGTTGGTCGCGGCTCAGTGGTGAACCTGCTAGTAACTGGCGGGGAATTAAAAGTAGGCGATTTTATCGTTGCTGGCTCTTCTTATGGTAAGGTTCGCACGATGTTAGATTTTAAAGGTCGTCCAAAAGGTAAAGCTACGCCATCAACTCCAGTAACCGTGACTGGTTTTAAGGAACTGCCAAACTTTGGTGATCGTTTTGTGGAGGTTTCGGACGAAAAGACTGCTCGCAAGATGGCACTATTGAACGCTCAAGAGCACAGTGATGAGATGGCTTCGGCTAATGTAACATCTAGTGATTTGCTTCGCATGATGAACACGGCAGATAATTCAAAGATCTTCAATGTCATTATTAAGGGCGATGTGCTCGGTTCTGTTACGAGCGTAGTGGATTCTTTGAAATTAATTGATACTAAGGGTGAAATTACGTTAAATATTGTTTCAACCGGTGTTGGTGATGTTAACGAAAATGACGTTTATATGGGTGCCGGTGAAAATACTGTGATTTATGGCTTTAACGTGACGGTACCAACAAATATTTCTAAGATGGCAGCTCGCAATAACGTGCCGATTCGTATATATAAGGTCATTTATGAACTCCTAGATGATGCTAAACATTCGATGGAAGATTTGCTTGATGCTGAAGTAATTGAGGAAGACACTGGGGAACTGAAAGTTGAGGGTGTTTTCCGTACTGAAAAGACCTCGATTATTGCTGGTGGCGAAGTGCTGAAAGGCCGTGTATCAGCTGGTATGAAGGCGCGTGTGATTCGCAACAAGACTTATCTTGGAGAAGTCGAAGTTGAAAGCGTTCAGAAAGAAAAGATTGACGTGAAAGAGCTTGTAGAGGGTGAAATTGGTGGTTTGGCACTTAAGACTGAACATAAGATTCAACTTGAAATTGGCGATCGCTTGAAGATGTTTACGCGCGAATTGAAAAAGAAAACGCTTTAGATTATAATTAGGTGCAAATAGGAGGCAAAATGATGAGACTAGACAATGACTTTCTGGCGGAAATGGGTCTTTCGGCTATGCCAGAGAATGAAAAGCAGGCCTTCCTTGATTATGTAGAAGAAGAATTGCAGGTACGCATTGGACAGCGTATCAGTGATGGTATGACGGATAGCCAGTTAGAAGAGTTTTCGAAGATAGAAGATAAAGAAAAAGCCGTACAATGGCTAGAATTGCACCGTCCAGACTATGAGCACGTAGTAATGGCTGTGATAGAAGAGCTTAAGTCCGAAATCAGTGCTAATAGAGACCAGATTCTTAATTGATAGTCTGAGTGTCTTAGACTATTTCTTATAACCATTAAGGAAGGATTTAGCGTCCATTGGTTTGCGACTCATTGGTTGGAGTTGGTCAACGATAACGTATTTCCCATCAGAACAGCAAATCGAAAGATCGGTTTCTGCAGTATCAGCTACGTGGGCTTTTAAGATGATACATTCAAGTCCAAAGAACGTGTATTTTGGTTTTGGAAAATATTGGTAAGCCACGATTTGGCGGAAGACTTTTTCGGCAGTTTTGTTCAAAGGATTTAAGGTCGATGAAGACTTGTCAAATTTGGTAGTGAAGGTAGCTTGCGAATCGTCCTGTTTTACAGGTGTAGGTAGTGTATAAATATTTTGTACAATCCACTCTGCGCCAGCAGTGGCAAGCGCTTCATAAATGGCAGTTTTGTCAATTGGAAGGTCTTTTAATGTGGTTTGATAATAGACTGGACCGGCGTCCATGGCTGGTACGAGTTTCATGACGGAAACGCTAAAATCGGTATCGCCATTTATAATTGCAGACTCGATCGGTGAGGCACCACGATATTTTGGCAATAGTGATGGATGAATATTAAGAATGCCAACTGGCTCAAATAGATCGAGTACGTCTTTTTTAATGATTACGCCAAAAGAGGCTAAGACACCGATGGCTTCTGGGTTTTTAGCCTTTATGTTTTTAACAGTGGTTAGATCTTCTTTGGTGCGAGCGTGAAAAAGGATAGTAAAGTGCTGAGATAGGACCGAAAGGGCGACATCAGCAAGTGGGCCGTTTCCAAAAAAGATAATATTAGTCTTCATCAGGGAATAATTCTTTATTGTTTTTAATACGTTTTTCGTAATCAACGGGGATGATGTCACCGTCGTCGTTCATCTCAAAGAAAGCTTTTTCGTCGTTTTTAATGTGGTCAATAAAGAGAATACCGTTTAAATGGTCGATTTCGTGTAAAAAGACGCGGGCGAGAGCATCGGTAAGTTTTAAACGAACTGGTGTACCATCTTCGAGCATAGCTTTGATGCGTGCCTTAGTTGGGCGGGGAACCAGCCCATAAATAAACGGCACAGAGAGACAGCCCTCATAGTCTTTTTCAACTTTACCTTCGGTTTTAATAACTTCTGGATTGATAAAGGCGGTAAAGGTGCAGTTATCTTTGTCTTCCATATCATCACGCACTAAAATAATACGCTTATTGATGCCAAGTTGTGGTGCGGCAATAGCGGCAGAAAGCTCGTAAGGATGTTCCTTTTCCCAGTCAAGCGATGCTTTAGTCATCTGAGCAATGATGTCGTGGATTTCGTCCGTGACGTGGTTGACCTTGCTAGATTTTTGGCGTAAGCGCGGATCAGGTGTGGTGATTATTTTCATAAGGGTAATTATAGCACAAGATAAGGAAACCGAAAAGCTGGCCAAAAATGCATTAATGAGACGCTTTGTCTCATTAATAAAAAAGTCAAAAGAAAGGTGGTGGGTGATGGTGCTACAATGCAGAAAAATAAGGAGTTATTAATGCTAAAAGTTGTAATTTTTGACAGTGGTTGGGGCGGCGAAATGTTTGCAGATTACGTAGAAGAACAGATTAAAGTGATTGATGTAATTCGCGTAATTGATTGGCGAAACGCGCCATATAATAAACACACAAAAGAGGAAATAATTCGTTTAAGTGAAGCGGCGCTTTATCCGTACATTGGTAATGTTAACGTTATTGTACTGGCGAGTAATGAAGTAACGGCTGTGGCGCTAGATTATCTTAAAAAGAAGTATCCAGAGCAGAAATTTGTGGGATTTAATTGGGATGAGCTTAGAAAATGGTCAACGAGGCGGATTTTAGTTTTAACGACTGGTTTAGTGAAGCAGTCTAATGATTATCTAAAAGCTAAAAAGAACTGGGTGAAGGCAAAAATTAAAGAGTGCTTGTTCGAAGATTGGGCGCAGTTGATTGATGATGGCGAACTGACGAACGAAAAGATTGAGGCGGATATTGGTAATAATAAGGCTTATGATCCGGATGTTATTATGCTTGGTTGTACACAATTTGCAGATATTAAAAACACTTTAAGTAAGATATTTGGGTGGAGAACAACCATTATTGATAATTACCGGCCAACTTTGCAGGAACTATGCCATGCTTTGGGATTTTTAGGTGGTGATGGAGAACGGCGCCGATAATTATAATAGTGACGGTGGGTCGATGGTAAGATGGACCTTAAACGCCGGGTCGATGGTTTTTAGTGTATCTAGCAGAGTTTTTCTGGAGGTGGATTTAACGATGATTTGCCAGGTGTATCCGGTGCTGCTATGTTCGTGAAAGGCAGGGGTTGGGGCAGAAATCTGTAATGGACTTTGCTTTAAAACGCGGTGTAGCTCCTTAATCTTTTTTATAGAAATCGCTTCAGTTTTGTAAGTTACTGCCAGTTTAGCAAGGTAAGAGAAGGGTGGCAGGTGCTGACGTCGACGTTTTTTGAGCAGATAATCTAAACAGTGTTCGTAATCTGCGGTGATAGCATGGTTAATAATTGGATGATCAGGTTGGAAGGTCTGGATGAAGACGTTAGTATCCTTAATGTGACCACGGCCAACGCGCCCAATTACCTGGGTCAGAAGATGAAAAGTGCGTTCTTCGGCCGAATAATCTGGCAGCGAGAGCCCAGCGTCGGCTTGGACGACACCAACAGTGGCAAGTTTCGGAAGATCGAGGCCTTTAGCGACAGTCTGAGTGCCAATCAAGATGTCGATATTGCCATCTTTAACATCGTCATAGCGGGCATTAAGGGTGTGGTTCTTGTCATTGTCGGTGTCAAAACGAGCAATTTTGGCGTCTTTAAAGAGCTTTTTTAGTTCGTTTTCTAGTAATTTAGTGCCAAATCCTTTATGAAGGATACTAGTATTTCTACATTCTGGACAACAACGCGGAACATTAGTGGAATAGCCGCAGGTATGACAGATGAGGGAGTAGGAATCGGAATGGAGTGTGAGTGGTAAAAAACAAGTAGGACAAAGGGCCTGCCAACCACATTTTTCGCAGATGGTAAGTGGGGCGGATCCACGACGATTATGAAAGATAAGGGTTTGTTGATGATGCTCGAGATTAAATTTGATGGCGTGAAGCAGTTGATCTGAAAAATAACGGTTTTGTCCGAAATTACTACGGTCAGCAAAGTTAATGACGTGGACTTTTGGCGGCGTGACGTCTTTAGCTTTTTCGTTTAATGAAACTAATGCTTTACGACTGTTCGCGAGATAATAATCTGTTACGAGTGGAGTGGCAGTGCCCTCAATACAAGAAATGTTTAAAGTCTTAGCCATGAAACTAGCTAGACGTAGTGCCGAATATTTCGGGGCGTTTTCTTGGAAAAAGGCTGATTCATGGGCTTCATCGATGATAATTAAGCCAAGGTTTTGAAGCGGAGCAAAGAGAGCAGAGCGAGGGCCAATAATAATGCGAGGCTCGTTGGATTTTAAGATTTTTTCCCAAATTTGGTGTCTTTCAGATTCGGTTTGGCGGGAATGCATTAAAATAATGCTTTCGTTAAAAGTGCTAGAAAAGACTTGCACAAGTTGTGATGTGAGAGCAATTTCGGGCACCAAAACGATGACGGACGTATGCCTTTTAAGCGCGTCAGAGGCCATCTGAAGGTAGATATTGGTTTTGCCGGATCCAGTCACACCATGAAGCAGCTTAGTGCTTTCTGTGACGTTCTGAAGGGCAAATAAGGCCATTTTTTGGGCGGGGTTGAGGGGTATTTTTGGAGTTTTGACGGCATTTTGGAGGTTTTTAACGTCAGCGTGTTTGGCACGACGGTTTTTGGCAATGCCATTTGGCAATACAAGGCTAGCCACGGTTGGGAGTGGCGTTAGGTAGTATTCAGAGAGCCAAAAAATTGCTTTTAGGAGGTGTGCTGGTAATGGTTCATTATATATGGTTTTAATAATCTGTTTAGTTGGAAAATCGACTGGTGCGACTTTTTTTACGACAATGCCAGTGGTAGTACTGCGACCAAGTGGTATTAAGACGATTTGTCCAGGTTGGAGTAAAAGATCAGAAGCATATGTGAGCACCCCACCATCTGCTCGAAAGAGCTTTATTGGTATCACCTCATAATACATGCCCCTAGTATAGCATCAAAAACAGAGTAATTTTGTTGTAAAAAATACTTGCGAAATAATTTTCTTTTCGCTATAATAGGGACTACAAGAAGAGAGGACCGATGTTAGACGTATTTATCACATCTAGAGTGCGACGTAAGATTATAGTGGTATTTGCTAAGTACCCAGATTTTAAGACGCACGTACGGGCGCTCTCCAAACTGATTAAAGAGGATCCGGGCAACATTCAGCGTGAGCTACATCGTCTTGAAAAAGGTAAATTTTTAATTGTCACCAAGAAGGGTAACACCAAGATTTATCAAACCAATAAGGAATTTCCAATCTTAAAAGAGCTGCAAAGCATTGTAATTAAGAGCCAACAACTATCAAATAGCAGGCCAAATAAGATGATTGGCTAATGAGCGGCTTATTCGAACGTTTACTGAAAAAACGTGGCGTAAAGGCCGATTTTTTGAGTCCAAAATATGAAGACTGTGTCGACCCGTTCGTACTAAATGGCATGGATGAGGCAGTGAAACGAATCAAGCAGGCTGTAGAAAAGCAGGAAAAGATACTAATATATGGTGATTATGATGTTGATGGTGTGACGGCAAGCACGATTATGCACGATGCCTTAGAGATGGCAGGAGTGAAAGAGATAGAAATTATGCTACCAGATCGGTTTGTCGATGGCTACGGTATGAACGAAAAGGTGGTTAAACAGGCTAAGGAACGGGGATGCAGTTTAATAATTACAGTGGACTGTGGGTCAAGGAATAATGATATTATCGATAAAATAAACGCAGCACAGATTGACGTAATCGTGACAGATCACCATGAATGTGGTGAAAAGCTGCCAAAGGCTGTGGCAGTGATTAATCCAAAGAGCCAGGCGGACGGTGAATTACACGATTTGGCTGGTGCGGGGGTAGCTTTTAAGGTGGCGCAGGCCTTAGTGAAGGAAGGCCTTATTCAGGCCGGGCGCGAAAAGTGGCTGTTAGATTTAGTGGCGATTGGTACGATTTGCGATAGTATGGTACTGCTCGGTGAGAATCGTCGTCTCTGTTACTACGGCATGATTGTGCTTGAAAAGACGCATCGTGTGGGCCTGCAAGAGCTGATGAAGGTGGCGGGAATAAAAAAAATCACGTCAGATGCGATTGGTTTTCAACTTGGACCGAGGTTAAATGCGGCTGGCAGGATGAAATCGGCATATAAATCATTGAATCTTTTGATGGAAAAAGATCGAGCCGAAGCCGCAAAGTTGGCGTATGAACTAAATGAGCTAAACACAAATAGAAAGATTGAACAGGGAAAGGCAGTGCGTGAAATAGCCGACCAGGGCTTGAACAATGACCCGGTGATTGTTGAAAAAGGCGATTGGCATGAGGGAATAATTGGTATTATCGCTGGAAGATTGGTTGAGCAGTATCGTCGCCCTGCCTTTGTTTTTACAGAGATAGATGGGGCGCTGAAAGGGTCAGGCCGAAGTTTTGGCGATTTTAATTTAGCAGAAGCATTAAAAGAGTGCCAAAATACGATTGTGAGTGGAGGTGGCCATTCTGGCGCTTGTGGTGTTAAAGTGCTTATGGTTAATTATGATGCCTTCAAAAAAGAGGTGAATGATTACTACCGTAGTCTTAATTTGAAGGATCAGGAGCGTTATTTAGACCAAATTGAGGATTTAGCGGTAAATGAATTAGCTGATTTCTCTTTAGAATTTACGGATGAGCTTAAGAAGTTGGAGCCGTATGGATTGGGCAATCCAGAGCCGGTATTTCTACTTAGGAATGTGTTTGTGCAGGACGTCAGAAAGATGGGTGTGGATGGAAAGCATTTGGGGCTAATTGTGCGAGATAATAGCGGTAGTTCAATCAAATTGGTGGCGTTTTATGCCAGTGATGAGTGGCTGAGCGTTGAAGTCGGCGCGAGAATTGATGTCTGGATTACGGTCGAACGAAACGAGTGGAATAATCTAAGCAGTGTTGAGGGGCGAATCGTAAAATTAAACCTTGCGAGTTAGTAAATAATCTGGTATAATGGACGGCAATATGGCAATTAAAGTAACTAGAAAAGACCAAAGCGAAGCCAATGAGAATATCATTCGTCGCTTCAACCGCAAAGTTTTGCAAAGTGGTGTGATGCCTTTAAAGAAATCACAACTCCGTTTTAGTAAGCCAATTTCTAAGCGTGAACGTCGTAATAAAGCTATTTTACGCGAAGCTCGTAAGGCTGAAAAAACAGAACGCATCAAGCTTGGGCTTAAATAAGAAGATCCCGCGAAGAGCGGGATTTTTTGATTCTATGATATAATATGGGCGAAGGAGAAATATGATTATTTTGTTTGGGCTCGCAGGGTCAGGAAAGAGTACCCAGAGCGAGATGTTAGCAGAGAAACTTGGACGAGTTTGGTTGTCTGTGGGGCAAGTTTTGCGCGATACGGGAAAATTTACAGATACGCTAAATAGCGGGGAATTAGTAGATGATAATGTCGTGATTGGACTGATGAGCGATAAGATAAACGAAGCGTTTGCGGGCGGAAAAGACGTGATTCTAGACGGTTTTCCGCGAGATGCAGTCCAAGCCGAGTGGGTGGCAGAAAATTTGGCTGATAAAATCGAGCGGGCAATTTACATTGACGTGCCGAAAGAAGAACTATTAAATCGCATTAAATTACGCGGTCGTGATGACGACACGGACGAGTCGGTGAAGAAAAGATTTGAGATTGTTGAACAAAATATTTATACAATTTTATCTCTGTTGGAAGCCAAAAATGTGCCAATTTCGCATGTAAATGGTGTTGGCGCGATTGAAGAAATTAACGAAAGGTTGCTGGAGCAAATCAATGGATAAGCAAAAAATTGAAGCCATGCGTGAAGGCGGGCAAATCTTGGGTCACTTACTTGCCGATTTAAAAGCATACGTAAAACCGGGCATGAGCGAACTTGAAATTGATGCGTGGGTTCGTTCGGAAATCATAAAGCGCGGTGCGGGCGTAGCTTATGATATGTTGCCAAAGAGCGAAGAATTTCCGGGCGCGATTTGTATTTCGGTTAATGATGAATTAGTGCATGGTGCCCCAACAGATTACGTTCTGCAGGAAGGTGATAAGGTTTCTTTTGATCTCGATATCTTTTATAAGGGTTTCTTTACAGATTCAGCTTTCACAATGCTAGTAGGTGGTAAGGGCTCGCCAGCAGTGAAAAAAATGATTTCGGTGACCGAATCTGCTATGTGGGAAGGAATTGAACAGGTCAAAGCTGGC
>JAFROU010000015.1 GCA_017429465.1 Candidatus Saccharimonadota bacterium | reverse complement strand
GATATTTGGTTTAAGACCGAACTCGCCGCCGGCGGGGAACTAGGCCTTGCGCCAACTCACGAAGAGCCAATGACCAACATGCTAAGAGCATATATTAAGAGCTACAAAGACTTACCTCTAGCTGTTTATCAATTTCAAACCAAATTCCGCAATGAATTACGCGCCAAATCCGGCATCATGCGCACACGCGAATTCATCATGAAAGATTTGTATAGTTTTCATACCACGGAAGCAGATTTGAACGATTACTACCAAAAAGTTGAAGCGGCCTACGCAAAAATTTACGAACGCCTCGGCCTAGGAGACGATACGTACGAAACCTTTGCTTCTGGTGGTGTCTTTTCTAAATATTCTCATGAATATCAAACCTTCTTGCCAGTTGGCGAAGATACGGTTTATTACAACGCCGACAAATCTGTCGTACTAAACGAAGAAGTTTTAAATGACGAAGTAATGAATGACCTTGGCGTTAAACGCGAAGAGCTGACCGAAACTCGTGCAGCTGAAGTCGGCAATATCTTTAAATTAATGTTTAAATATTCAGAGCCGCTCGGGCTAAAGTATATCGACCAGGACAATTCTCAAAAAACTGTCTATATGGGTTGCTATGGTATCGGCATTTCTCGCGTCATGGGCGTCATTGCCGAAAAGTTTGCTGACGACAAAGGCCTCGTCTGGCCAGAGAATATTGCACCATATAAATACTATTTAATTGGCATTGGCGAACATGGCACTACCGAAGCCGAAAAACTCTATGAAAAACATGAAGAATTGTTCATTTTTGACGACCGTGACGCACGCCCAGGCGAAAAATTTGCCGACGCAGAATTGCTCGGCATTCCATACTGCATAGTAATTAGCGAGAAGACTTTGTCAGAGAATAATGTCGAAGTTATCACCCGCTCCACCGGAGAATCAAAACTGGTTCCATTAGACGAGTTTAAAAACAGTTTCTAATTTATCTAAAAATTATTGACAATCAATTCTTTTTCCTTTATATTCTAGTGAGTTATGAAAAAGAGTATTAGTTTGACCCAAGAAAAAAAGGCTGAGTTGGAGCAGGAACTTGCGGAACTAATCGCTGAGCGCCCGGCCATCACTGAACGCATCGCTACAGCACGCGCATTCGGTGACCTCTCCGAAAACGAAGATTATAGCGCTGCCCGCGCCGAACAAAAAGTTTGCGAAGGCCGCATCCTAGAAATCCAAGATATTCTAAAGAACGCCAAAATTATTCGTAACGTTTCTCGTAGCAAAGTATCAATTGGCTCCAAAGTCTCAATCGATATGGCCGGCAAAACCTTTACCTATTCGATTGTTGATCCAGTTGAGGCTGATCCATTAAACGCCAAAATTAGTAATGCTTCTCCACTTGGTAAACTTATTATGAATAAAACCACGGGCGAAGACTTTGACTTTAATGGCAGAAAATGTAAAATCCTCGCCGTTGAATAGCCAAAAGCGCCTCCAGGGGCGCTTTTTTGATGCCATTTATGTTATAATTACAACATGACAACGCTAAACGATTATCGCGACGAAAGGTTGCGCAAACTAGAAGAAATAAAAGCCAAGGGAATTAACCCTTATCCTTCTAAATCTCACCGTGACACTAAGATTTCTGACATTATAAATGATTTTGAAAAGCTCGACGGCAAAACAGTTTGCATTGCTGGCCGCGTAGTAGCGATTCGTTCGTTTGGTAAATTAGTCTTTCTAAAAATCCGTGACCTTACTGGTGAAGTCCAAATCTTTATGAAAGAACCAGCCAAAGACGGTTCAGAAGAAATTGACGCTAAACTCTTTAGCACTAAAGAAGTGCGTTTGCTCGACACTGGCGATTTTATTGAAGCCACCGGTAAAGTTGGCAAATCACAAACTGGCGAAATTTCAGTCTTTACTAACCAGGTGCGACTTCTCACTAAAACTCTTCGTCCACTGCCGGGCCGTGATGGTTTTACTAACAAAGAGGAGCGCTATCGCCGCCGCTATGTTGACATGAACGTCAACCCAGAAGTGCGTGAACGTTTAGTGCGTCGTTCTAAATTCTGGCAAGCCACTCGAGATTTTATGAATCAACATGGTTTCGTGGAAGTTAACGTACCAGTTCTAGAACATACTACTGGCGGCGCCGATGCTACACCTTTTACCACTCACATCAATGCCTATGATGAAGATTTGTATTTACGTATTTCTCACGAGCTACCTTTAAAGCGTCTGCTTGGTGGTGGTTTTGAAAAAGTATACGACATTGGACCACGTTTTCGTAACGAAGGCGTCGACGACGAGCATTTGCCAGAACATATTGCTTTTGAATCATATGCCGCCTACGAAAACTATGAAGACGGTATGGACTTCTATGAAAAAATGATTAAATATGTTGCAAAAGAGACTTGGGGCACTCTAGAATTTCACGTTGGCGGTTTTGATATTAATCTTGATCAACCGTGGCCACGCATCAAATATTCTGACCTACTAAAAGAAAAGTATGATGTGGACGTCTTTAATCCAGACGAAACCAAACTTCGTCAAGTTCTAAAAGATAACGGCGTAGAAGTTGATCCAAAAACCACCGTGCCACATTTAATTGACCACGTGTGGAAACTCATCCGCAAAGTTTCAGGCGGTCCATTCTGGCTAGTAGAGGAACCACTCAGTCTTTCACCACTTGCTAAATCCTCCGAAGAAAACCCACTTGTAACTGAACGTTTCCATCCAATTATCGCTGGCACCGAAATGGGCAACGGCTTTTCCGAATTAAATGATCCGCTTGATCAACTTGCCCGTTTCAAAGAACAACAAGCCGCTCGTGATGCCGGTGACGATGAAGCGCAAATGTTAGACCAAGACTTCGTCGAGATGCTTGAATATGGTATGCCGCCAGCCTGTGGTTGGGGTAATTCTGAACGCAATTTCTGGTTACTCGAAGGTGTGTCTGGACGCGAAGCTGTACCGTTTCCACTAATGAAAAAAATCGACTAAAAACATAAAAATTTTCTTCATTTTTTGCTAATGCTTATGCTATAATTGAAGCATGACAAATAAGGTTATGGTTGTTGGGACCGGTAATGTTGGTGCAAGCGTCGCCTTTTCTCTGGTTAACCAACGTACGGCCGTAAATGAACTAGTTCTAACTGATATTAACGCGGCCGACGCCGAAGGTGAAGCAATGGATCTTTCTGACGCTATTGCCGTGGCGCCAAGTTATATGAAGATTAAAGCCGGCACTTACGCCGATGCTGCCGATTGTGACATTATTGTTATCACTGCTGGCGTTCCACAAAAACCAGGCGAATCGCGCATGGATTTGCTCGCCAAAAATGCCACCATTTTTAAAGACATGATTGGTCAAATCATGGCCTCTGGCTTTTATGGCATTTTTATCGTTGTTTCAAATCCAATGGATGTGCTTACCTATCTTACATTTAAATATTCTGGCTTGCCAGCCGATCATGTCATCGGTTCTGGCACCGTACTTGATTCCGCTAGATTACGCCAACGCATCGCTAAACACCTCGATGTCCATCCAAAATCTGTCCACGCCTACCAAATCGGCGAGCATGGCGACACTGAATTTGCACTCTGGTCCGCTGCCGATGTAGGTGGCCAACCAGTCTCCTCCTCAATTCCAACCAAGACTCTGGAAGAAATTGAAGACTATGCTCGTAAAGAAGCCTATGCCATCATCGAGAAAAAAGGCGCAACCTACTATGGCATCGGCGTTTGCACCGTATCAATTATTAATGCAATTTTGAATAACGAGCGCCGCGTACTACCAGTCTCATGTTATGATGATTTTTCTAATTGTTACTACGGATACCCAGCCGTAGTTGGAAGACAAGGCATCGCTAGACGCCTCAATCTCAAACTGACCGAAGAAGAGGGAATTAAACTGCAAAAATCTATTAACGCACTAAAAGAAGCAATTAAAACGGTGGGAAGCGAGGAACACACCAATGCAGAAGATAACGGCCAAGCATCTTCATAACATAATATTATTTGTTTTTTGTCAAGTATTGGCATTGGGCGGTATTTTGGTAGCACCAGCCTACGCCAGTGCTAATGATTTTTATTTTGAAAGCTTCGACGCAGATTATTATCTTTCAAAAAATAATGACGGCAGTAGCCATTTAAAAGTCGTAGAAAAACTCGTTGCTATATTTCCGTCCTATGCCCAAAACCACGGCATCGAACGCGTTATTCCAAGGACTAATTTTGGTGGCAAAAATATCACCATTAAAGACGAGAACTCGCTTAATTTAACTGTTACTAGAAACGGTGCAATTGAACCATTTGTTTTACATGACGAAAGCGTCAGTTTTGTTGCCAGAATTGGTAACGCCGACGCATACGTCACTGGCCGCCAAGAATATATTCTTACCTACAATTTCGATAACGTAGTAACTGATTATACTGATTATCAAGAATTATATTGGGATACGAATGGCACCGGCTGGTCACAAAGATTCGATTCACTCTCCGCACGCCTACACTTTGACGCCGAAACTAAAGACGCTTATGATGAAAAATCCTGGTGCTACGTCG
>JAFROU010000014.1 GCA_017429465.1 Candidatus Saccharimonadota bacterium | reverse complement strand
GTATACGCGTTCGACTTAAAATCGAATGGAGAAATCCGTGCGGGTTCGATTCCCGCTCCGAGCACCAAGCGAAGTGAGCAAATAAAATAAGCTTGCTTATTTTATTTCGAACGAGCGCAGGTGCATAGTGTACGTAGTACACGTCGCACCAAAATATAAAAAGAAGCCGCTTGCGGCTTGTTTTTATTATTTCGCACCCAATAGTTGGTGGTTTTTTGTGATATATAATATACAGTATAGGTATGATAAAAGATAATCTAAGAAAACAACGAAACCTAGCAGGAATTTCACAGGAGAAGCTAGCGGAAGAAATGCAAGTTTCGCGCCAGACGATTTCAAAATGGGAGAACGGTGAAACATATCCGAGTACTGGGCATGTTCTGGAATTGGCGGAGATTCTCGGATGCAGAGTGGATGAGTTGATTGGTGGGGGTGTGAAATGTGGTGTAAGTGAGCCGATTGATGGTAGTGTAAAACGTAGTGCGAATGGTATGAATGTGGTAGTGGTGAGTGATGCTGGTAATGTCGCGGGATTGAGCCAGATTGGTAGCGTATGTGGTAAAAAGATGATTTATTGGGTTATTGGTGCGCTTGCCGTGATTATGGTACTTGTAGGTTTTGGTGGAATTATGGCTGAGGGATTGTTCCTGTACGACGATGTGAAGGAGATGGGATTTGACAGGATGGTCGATGGATCTTTAGATAAGGCATTTAGTGAATTTGAAAAAGATGGTTATGTAAAACATGAGGTTGTGGGGTATGGGGTAACTGACGATGCGAGATTTTATGTGAAGTGTAGTTTGGATGGAGAAGACGGACCTTGTGCGGCGCTAATATATTTTTGCGAAATGGATGAGGGGCATTCCTATGAGTGTGAATATCTAGACGATTCGGAGTTTGTGCCAAAGGGGAGGTATTATGAAGTGGGATAGTGCGATAATGAAGAAAGTGGTGATTGGCTTTGTTGTGGCGATGATCGGTGGTGTGATTTGTTTTGCGGGAATTAAGGCTGGGGAGAAAAATGATGGGATAGAAAATGTAGATATGGTTTTGCAGACTTCGGAAGAATCGGGTTGGATTGGTGAAAAAGTGATTGGAGACGTTGATAAAGCTAAGCTAGTGATATATGAATATGCGGATTTTGGCTGTTCGCATTGTGCGGAGCAGAATCGGAAGGTGAATGATTTGATGAGAAAGCATGACGGTGAGATTGTGGTGGTGTTTCGGGCTTATGATTTAGGGTTTCAAAATGGTGCGTTTGCGGCGCGGGCGGCGACGGCGGCTCAGTTGCAGGGGTATTTTGATAAGTATAAAGATTTGCTATTCAATAATCAGGTGGAGTGGGCTTACGAAAAAGGTGAAGACTTGAATGGGCTATTGGTTCGATACTTTGAGGAAGCGTCCGGTGGGGTGGGTGATGTGCGGAAGTTTAGGGAGGACATGAAGTCCGATGCGGTAAAAAAGCGACTGTTGTTTGAGCAAAAAATAGGGAAGAAAGTAAACCTACGCGGTACGCCACTATTTAGGATAAATGGTGAGAGTGTACCGAATGGTGAACTGATAGAGCGAGTTGAGGATATATTGAAGAACTGAATGCGTTGCAAAAAAGCAGGAGTGGCTTAAAAACCATAAACCACGAGGTGATAAACGCGTAAAACTTGATGAGAATTCTGACGGTGAAGGGCGTCCTGGAAAACCGGCTAATTTGACTGATGAAGAATGGGAGCAGAAGAAGGCTGAACTGAAGGAAAAGCTTGATGCTATGACTGACGAAGAGAAAAAGGAATGGCTCGAGAGTCATAAGCCAAAGAATGGCAAGCGTTTGGATCGCTCAACAGATTCATCGCAAGAGGCTCCTTCTGGAGAATAGTTTATTTTTGCAACCGCCCTTTGGGGCGGTTCATGGCAAATATAGCAAGCTGTTATAGTAATTTTAATTATGCAGTATAATAAAATTAACTAAACAGGAAAACTAAAATGCCAAACAAAAAGAACAATCATAAATTATCAACTCGGGGTAAAATATGGCGGATTGCGCTTGCTATCGCCGTGCCACTGTGTGGCTGGTTCATTATTTCGCTTTTCACACGTGATGCTATGAGCAAATTTGGCAGTTTCAACCAGCCACCTCTAGCGCCACCGGCTTGGCTGTTTCCGGTAGCCTGGACAGTACTTTATGTCTTGATGGGTTTGGCTAGTTATTTTATTTGGAAGAAGGGCTACGATTCTAGAAAGGCTGCCGACAAATCCGCTAGTAAGACTGCTCTTATTATATATGGAATTCAATTAGTATTTAATTTTGTTTGGACCCCGCTATTCTTTAGCCTTGGCTGGTACTGGCCTGCATTTGCTTGGCTTTTGGTTATGTGGGCGCTAATCATCGTTCTGATGATGAAGGCGTATAGAATTTCGCGTCCTGCATTTTGGATGTTGCTACCATATATAATATGGTGTACTTTCGCGGCTTATCTTAACTGTGGGATTGCAATACTAAATTAAACGTTGCTTTGTAGCGTTTTAGTGTTTTGCGATGTGGGACTAAATAATACCAATGTTCCGGTAGGATCAAAAATGCACGAAAGGAAGAGTTATTTGTTGACGGATAAATAGTGGTGATACTCGGGTGTATAATAGAGGAAAGGAGATTATTGATATGAAAAGTTTAGTGGTTTATTTCTCGCGAGCAGACGAGAACTATAATGTGGGTACAGTAGAGGTTGGCAATACGGAATTGCTAGCAAAAGAAATCATAGCAAAAACTGGCGCTGATGAATTCAAAATCGAACCAAAAGATAAATATCCGGCCGTTTACCAAGAAGCAATTGAGCGCGCAACCGAGGAACGTAGATCTGACGCTCGCCCAGAGTATATTGGTGACGTGGATATTGCTGGTTATGATACGATTTTCTTTGGCTATCCGATTTGGTGGGGCGACATGCCGATGGTGGTTTATAATTTCATCGAGAAGCATAATTTTGACGGGAAGACGGTGATTCCGTT
>JAFROU010000013.1 GCA_017429465.1 Candidatus Saccharimonadota bacterium | reverse complement strand
GTACGGCCGTCACTTATGCCGGATCAATGATTCTTGCTCGTAAAGAAGCAAATCGTTAAGAAATCTTAAATACGCCTTCCGGGGCGTATTTTTTCTTGCCGAGAATCAAATAATCTAGTATAATATGAACACGCGCCCGAGTGGTGAAATTGGTATACACGTATGCCTTAGGAGCATATGCCGCAAGGTGTGCAGGTTCAAGTCCTGTCTCGGGCACCACATCATCGTAATAGAGGCATAAATGGGCAAAAGCCCGTTTTTTGTTAATCAGACAGAACGTCAAAAGAGTATGGAAAACGACTCCCACTAGAGCCGATAGCGGTACCTTCCTTGGCTGGAGTGATGGTCCGACAGCTGTAACGCCAACCTATCTGCCAGGCGATGACTACATCACCGAATCTGTTAGCAGCACGCTTTATGCAATTTGGGAATAATTATTTACTCGCTTATCGTCGTGCTATAATATAAAAAACGGAGTGCTTTTTTATGTATATAAACGAAAAAATCTTAGTAGGAAAAGGTAACGAGGTTGAGGCATATTTGCTACCAAAAATGGCTAACCGCCATGGCCTAATTACCGGCGCCAGCGGCTCTGGTAAAACCGTCACCCTTAAAGTATTAGCTGAAAGTTTCTCGGCTGCTGGAATCCCAGTATTTTTAACTGATGTTAAAGGCGATCTCGCTGGTATGGCCTATCCAGGAGAACTGAACGAGAAAATCAAAGAACGCGTCGAAGGCTTAAAACTTGAAGGTTACGAGAATAAAGCTTTTCCAACTCAATTCTTTGATGTTGATGGTAATAATGGCCACCCAGTTCGCACTACCGTTGCCAGCATTGGACCACGCCTACTTTCGCGTATGCTTGACCTAAGTGATGCCCAGGAAGAGATTCTTGGTGTAGTCTTCAAAATTAGTAGCGAAGAAAGATTAGAATTAAATGATTTAGATGATCTAGACTCATTGCTTGGCTACGTTGACGAGAATAAAAAAGAGTACTCCATAAAATATGGTAATATTTCTACCCAATCTATTACCACTATTAAGCGCGCCGTAATCAACCTTAAAGAAGCGGGTGGGACCTTCTTTGGCAAGCCAGCCTTTGATATCTACGATCTTCTTAAAACCGAAACTGGTAGTGGCCGTGGCTTTATTAGCATTCTTGATGCGCAAAACCTTTTCAAGAACCCAACTACCTACGTTATTACTTTGCTCTGGCTGCTTACTACAGTCTATAATGAGCTTCCAGAAGTTGGCGATTTACCGAAACCAAAGCTAGTCTTCTTCCTCGATGAAGCTCACCTCATCTTTAGCGAGATGAAAGACAATGTGATAAAACAATTAATTCAAATTGTTAAATTAATTCGTTCCAAAGGCGTTGGTCTTTATTTTGTATCACAGGCTCCGTCCGACATTAATGATGATGTATTGTCTCAACTGGGGAACCGCGTCCAACACGTGCTCCGTGCCTATACTAAAACCGATGAAAAATCCATTACCGCTGCCGCTAACGGCTTTAGAAAAAACCCAAAGTTCAATACCGAAGAAACAATTAAGCTTCTAGCTACGGGCGAAGCCCTCGTCTCCTTCCAAAATGAAAAGGGCGAACCATCTGTTGTTGAGAAGGTTACCATTTTGCCACCAGAATCTCGCATGGGTACTATCACCGACGAAGAACGCCGTGCTGTTATTAGGCAAAGCGCTCTCTACGGTAAATATGAGGACGTGATTGACGATGATTCTGCCAAGGAAAAGATTTCTCGTGCTAACGAAGAAAGATTACGCCGAGAACAAGCTGAACTTGACCGTCAGAACGAAGAAAAGGAACGTCTCTTGCGAGAAAAAGAGGAAAGGATGCGTGAGCGTGCCACTGTTTCTCAAACCGGAACCACTACTCGCCACAAAAAGACCACCATGGAAAAGGCTACCGATAAGCTGATTGATAAGACTTTAAATAAAATTACATCCAAGATTATCAATAAATTATTCAAATAAGCATATATATAATATATTCACAATTTTATCAACATAAGCATTATAGATAGAAAACAAGCATTAATTAATAAAAACAGATAACAAAATACTTGTATTATTATTAGAATTGTGATACAATGCTGGTAATAGTAATAAATTACCCGAGATGCGGGTGGGGTAGTTTACACTACACATTTTTCGTGGTTGAGGAGAGTGTGTGAATAAATTATTTACCAAACTAAAATCCGCTAGCAAAATTTTTGCAGCGGTTGTGTTAGTTTTGGCGCATGTGGCCGTGCCAGTGCATGCTGATTCTAACGATCTTATTAAAAACCAACCAGCTAAAACCGTAAACGGTGTTACAGTTGAAAAAACTGCTACGCCAGTCGCTGGTAAAGTTAATACATTTGACGTTACCTTAAGAGTTACGGCTGTTGCTAATATTAGCAGTGTCACAGCTGATACGGTACTTGTGATTGATACTTCTGGTAGTATGCGTGGTACAAAGTTAACACATGCTATTGAAGCTGCTCAAAGCCTTGCCTCGCAACTCGTTGAGGCCGGATCGCGCGTAGCAATAGTTAGTTACGCATCACAGCCTCATACCGTGATTAACTTTTCAACTGATACAGACGCCCTTCAATCCGCAATCGGTGGCTTAAGCGCCGATGGTGGTACACATACTCAGGGTGGACTTCATCAAGCTATTACTCTTCTTAATTCTTCTACCGCAAGCTTTAAAAACATCGTTCTTCTCTCCGATGGTGAACCAACTTATAGCTACGAAATCACGGATGCAAATACTTCGTATATAACTAACGGTCAAACAAACACCTCCATCGCTCAATCCTCTTTCGATTATTCTGAAAGAGTTGGAAACGGCTCACAAATGGTTAGCGAATGCTATTGGCGCTATTATGGTTTTTGTGCCGCAGAATACAACCATGGTAATTCAGCTATTGCTGAAGCTGGCTTCTTTAAAGACGCTACCAATCATAAATATATTTATACTGTAGCTCTTGATGCTGGCACTAATGGCACTAACGTTTTAAAAAATATTGCTTCCCCTGACAAAGCAGCATCCACTGACGATTCTAGCGCCCTTAGTGGTATCTTTGATGGCATTGGAGAAAGTATTGCCAATAGTATTAATAGTGCTTCCGTCAATGATCCAATGGCTCCAGGTATTACTTTTGAAGGTACACTTGGCGAAGGCCTTGCCTTTTCTGAAGGTACACTAAGCTGGGTACCAAACTTTGTTTATGATTCTACTACTCAGACTTATGTCGCCACATACACTTACCGTATCGAACTTAACGACGATATTCTTAACCGCACCGATGCCGATGCTGATGGCTTCTTTACCACTAACGGTACCACTACTCTGACTACCGATAGCGGCCTTGTTACCTTTAACGTTCCTTCAGTCAAACCAGTCACCATTGACATTACGAAGACTCTCGTTGGGCAAGAAGCCAAAGGTCAAACCTTTACAGCTACTGTTGCTGGTCCAAACGGCTATAATAAAACCGTCACCATGACCGCTGGCGGAACTGCTAAAGTAGTCCCAACTGAACTTGGTTCTTACACCGTAACTGAAACTGCCACCGCCAACAATGAAGTTGCGCTTGAAAACTATGACATTACTTATACCAACAATACCTTCACTATTACCGAAGGCGAAACTGTCAGTAAGACCGTTGGTATTACCAACACGCTTGAAACTACTACCATTAATGTTACTAAGGAATGGGATGATAATGACAACCAAGATGGTATCCGCCCAGATTCTGTTACGGCTAAACTATTAAATGGTCAAACTGAAACCGGTAAGACCGTTATCCTAACCGAAGATGGCGAATGGACGGGGACCTTCACTAACGTTCCAGCTAAGAGTAATGGCGAGCCTATTACTACCTATACCGTCAGTGAAGTAGGTATCAGTGGTTATGAGCCAGAAGTTACTGGTTCT